>JAGXLH010000043.1 GCA_018334795.1 Thermoplasmatota archaeon | reverse complement strand
ATGATTTGATATGGTTTACTGTATCCTAGTCCCCATCCATTAGTTATAATGTCAAATTGGTTGGAAGGTTGTTTTTTTAAATATTCTACTACATCTGTTTGATAGAACTTACAAGTATCTTTATATTTATTTTTAGCAACAGAAAGCATTCCGTTACTTTGATCAATACCAACTGCTTTTTCTTTTGTATGTGTTGAAAGCATATTGGTGATAAAGCCAGTGCCACAACTCAAGTCTAACGCGTTTTCAACATTGTCGAGTTGAAGATTGTTAATAAGTTCAATGCTTTTATTACGCATGTGTGTTGTCCAGGTAGTATCGTATCCGGGTGATATCTGATTGTAACTTTGAGTGACAAGTTTAGAGGTTGGGATTTCTTCAAAAAAAGTGAACCGGATCGCTCTGAGTAAAAGGCTTATCCAGTGTCGATGAATCGATTTGTTTTTTTTGTTCATAATGGTCCTCCAAGGAAACCATTGGTTTCAACTGTTGGTAGTTGACATTTCTCGTTCTTTTTTTAATCAATGAATCGATTGAATTTTTTAATGAAAGTGGAGGCGGTCATTATTGGAAATTTTCTACTGGAATGTTTTTCAATGAGGCCTGAAGCAGCAATTCGATTAAAATCTCGGTCATAGGTGATAATTCCATGAATTTCTGGGTGTTCCAGAGCGGTTTGAAGCAGTGATAAGTCTACTTTTGATGGTTGTTTGAATCCAATTGCTTTCCGTTTTGTGAGTTTTTGTAAGATTTTTCCAGTTTTATAGATAATCATTGTTTTTGGGAGTTGATTTGAAATGGATGATCCAATTTCTTTGATGATTTCTGAGGTTGTTCCTACCCGTATTGATGGTGTTTTTACAGTAAGAACTTTTTTGCAAAGATCTCCACGTTTCCCGTTATGCTCATGTGCATAAATCATGATGTTTGCATCGAGTAAATAGACATCGTATGGGGTGCGTTTTCGGAAAAAACTTCGATAATCTAACCATGTTTTACACTGACATTGTTTCTTTTCACCTCGTCGAAGTTTTACCCGTCGTTTACAGTTAGGACAAGTTATTTTCACGTAATGGTCACTCCACTGATTGAGTTTCTCTGCTTAGATTCAATTATTGAATGAAACAAGGACTAATAATAATTTAGTTAATTACTATTTTAGCCTGAAAACAAATAGTGATTTGCTGGGCTGGTGCTTAATCGTTCATTTATTATTCTCAATGATTTTAGGTGTTAAACAGAAAATAAATAAATGTAAATATTTATATTTCCATTATTTAATATACTAGTATACTTATTAATATTTATTTGTGCACTTTGAAAGATATGTTTATTAACGTAGTTTCATTATGAAAAATATAGTATAACAGAAGTGAATGGCCATGGCTAAAGTACTCATTGCAACCTTGTATTCACCGGATCCAGTGCTCTTAGCATCAAATAGACTTGGTCCAGACCGACTTATTTTACTCATTGATCATAAACCAAATAAAAAACAGCTTAAGAATCTAGATTTAATCCAAAACAGTCTCGGACGCGTTGTGGACATTAAAACCGTTAAAACTGCAGTATATGATATAGTTGAGGTTGCCACAAAAGCAGTAGAACTAATGGATTTGCAACCACAAGACGATGAACTCTTCATCAATATTACCAGCGGTAGAAAGACCAAAGCGTTAGGCCTTCTTTTTGCTGCGTATGCTCGAAAAAATCGCATAAGTAAAATCGCATATAATCCTGAAGAAGACAAAAAAGCAGTGATATGGCTTCCAAAACTAGCATTTAAACTGACTGAAAGCCAAAAAAAACTGTTAGATGAACTTGTCACTGAAGAAACTAAACAAATGAACTATGTGGATCTGGCAAAACAAGTAGGGATCTCAAAAGCAATGCTATATAGAAACATTGATGAACTGAAAGATTTAGGATATATCAGTGTGGAAAATGGATTACAATTAACAGATGCAGGTAAAATAGCTCGGTTATGATCTCAGATTTTTGTTTTCTACGACATATTCATATCAAGGGACTCAGATCCAAAAAAATTTCCATTTAAATATCCATTCAATTGAACCGGTATTCTTTGATTGGAATCCGCAATAACAAAATCACCGCGAATGGTGAGTAAAAACCAATCGGGTATTCCATCTCCGATAACAGGTAAGAATGACATTACAGGAAGTTTAAAGGTTGTATTTAAACATGTTTCAGTTTTTCCAGGTAATGGGCAACCCTTCAAGGTGTCTTGAGCAATCAATGTTTTTGAGTCGTTGTCTACCCGATATATGATAATATCCAATTCAAGGGCAGTAAACGGAATTTTTGTAGGATTATACAACCGAAAACCTACGTTCATCAAAAGCCCCCTCAAACTAATATCGATATCAGCTGACAGTGCAATTATAATCCTTTCGTTATTTAATAAAAATGAGGCAACATCTGGAATTTCTGTTTCAGCAGATGCTGTAAATGGACGAGTCAAGGAAATTCCTGCGACAGCAATATTGACATCACCAGAGAGTGCTACAGAAATAGATCCACTATCAAAAAGATCATACCCAACGAAAGCAGAAAAATTTATTGAAGATGTTGATTTCGGACGTATCACGGTGTCTTGAACAATAACATTTGCGTTGACAGCAGTGTCATTATGTTTGATTAAGATATCTGTATTTGTTAAGGATATCGAAAAATCATTTTGATTATTCACCTGAATGCTCCCATTAAAAAGAACGCCTGTTTCATTGACAGATTCGATTTCAGCATCTAATGAGATTGTTGGTAGAGCGATGGTATCAATTATTGGTTCTGGATCGGTAATGATGTCGATATTCACAGGTAAAGATATTGTTATGAATCCAAAGAAATCAACACCAAAATCAGCAGATATTTGGGTGTAAAACTTTTCCAATGGTTGGTTGTTAAATCCAAATGTTCCTTCAGTATAAATAGTAACTTCTTTGTTTGAGTCAATTGTTTTCTTTGGAAAGGTCAATTCTCCAATAATTTCTTCCTCAGAAGTCATTATTTTTAACCTTAAATCTTCTAAAGTCATTGCATAGGGATTTTGATTGTTAATTAGCATAGAAATGTTAAGGCTAACATTTTCCTTAGTGAGTTCAAAAACATCAATTTCTACAGTTATCCGTGGAGTATTAATATCTCTAAGTGTGTTCATTGCAAAAAAACTAAAGATAACAAAAAAAAGTAAAAGTATTCCCAGAATTATCCATTTTGTTTTCGTCATGAAAATCGATTATATCCATTAAATTATTTTTGAAATTGCATTTTAAATGTAATATAATATTAAATTATTTGTTTAAAAGTCTTGTTATACATGTGTTATTTACTTTTTTTCCAATTTTGTTTGAAATGGGGGTATTAATGCAGGAACATAAAGGACAAGCAGAACAAGTAAAAAAAGAGTGATTTCAGTGACAGGTTTGCCTTGAGTATATCCGTGCCAAATGTATCCAATAATGATGCCAAATGAAGTGATGGCGTGGGCTTGAATCATTCGCTTGTTTGCATTGATCAATTTTGCAGGTTCTTTATAATGTTGTACAAGTAACCGATTTGAATCGATAACTAAAGGTAAGGAAAAGAGACTGATGAGAATAGGCCAGGGAATAAATGAAAGCAGGACAGAGAAAATGATAATGCTATAGGTTGCAATCCAACTGATAATGTACAACCTCATCCCTGCTTTTTTGCCAAATCGAGCCACCAAGGTAAGCTTACCGGCTAATCGATCCTCTTGGATATCTGGAATCTCATTAATTACAATCATTGAGAAAAGCATTATTCCGCAGGGTATTGTTGCCAGAAATGCTTCTATGCTTAATTGCTGAGATTGGACATAGAACGCGCCAAGCCCGATAACTGGTCCGAAATTCAGTAAAAGCCCAAGTTCCCCAAATCCATGATGTGCAAATTTGACAGGTGGGGAGGTATAAAAAATTGAGGAAAGAATGCCGATTAACCCAAAGGCAAGTACAAGGATTCCTCGCTCAATTGTTATATACAATCCTAAAATAAAAACAATCCCATATAGTATGCTAAAAACAATGAACATTTTTTTAGGTTCTATAAGACCGCTTGTTAATGTTTTGCTTCCACCAGTGTAAGGATTTTCTTCACCTGGTTTTGTACTGTCCACTGCGTGTTTATAATCAAAATAATCATCGGTCATATTCAGTGCAGCATGATTGATAATGACGCCAAGGATGACTAATACGAAAAAATAAAGAGAAAATGATTGAAAGGATGCCCAGCTAACGATGGTGCCAATAGCTGCAGGAAACATGGACGGGGGAATAAAATGATATCGCGATGCTTGCCACCATGATAGAATTGTCGTCCGTAATGTGTAAGACATAAAATAATCAATAATGCTAATTATGACATTACTTAATAAAGATTACTTGCAAAATATGATTATTTATCTACCTATATAAAAGAATTTAATAACCACTAACACCTTTGTAATAGTTGATGAAAGTTGTTATAATTGGAGGAGGATTTTGTGGAGCTACCCTTGCAAAGGAATTGGATAATGAAAAAAATATGATTGTTTCATTGATTGATAAAAATCCTTTTTTTGAATACAATCCAAGTGCTCATAAATGTATCACTCAACCTGGTTATCAAAAAAATATAAGAGTTAACTTCAATCATTTTCTTAAAAATACCATCATTATCAACGAATCAGTTCAAGAAGTAACTCCCAGCTCGATTTTAACTGATAACCGTAAGATTGACTTTGATTATGCAGTAATTTGTACAGGGTGTACCTACCCGATTTTTTTACCGAAAACTGAACATGTGTACACTGTTCCCCGTAGCAATGAGGCAAAGGAAGTTGGGAAACGATTAAAAGAAGATGTAAAAAAAGTGATCATTGTTGGTGGCGGGTATATCGGCACGGAGATAGCAGCTGAACTTGCAAAAAAAAGAAATGATCTTGAGGTTCTAATGGTTCATGCGCATGACCGTCTTCTTGAGAGAGGACCAACGTCTGCTTCAAAGCATGCAAAAAGATTTCTTCAGAATAATGGTGTGAAATTTATTTTCAATGAAAAGATTATCGATCATCCAAGTGAAAAAAAATATATCACAAAAGGTGGAAAAGAGATCAAGGCTGATATTTGTATCTGGTGTGCTGGAATTGCTGTAGATGCTTCTTTTATAAAGGATTTTAGAGCTGATATAACAGATAAAACTGGAAGAATTAAAGTGAATGAAAGCTTACAAATAATCAATTATCCACAATTTTTTGCTGGTGGTGATATAACAAATATTCTGGAAGAAAAAACTGCGAGAAAGGCTGAACTTCATGCCCATTTAATCGCTGAAAATCTCAAAAGGATACGGGATGATAAACTATTAAAACAATATAAAAAAGGAAAATCGCCCATGATAGTAAGCTTAGGCGATAATAAAGGAATCGGTCAATTCGGTCGTTTTGTGATATCTGGTTTTCTGGCAGGATATGGAAAATGGTTGGTGGAATGGTGGACATTGAGACAATTTTTATAAAAAAGTTGTAATCCGCATAATAACCACCATTTGCGATATAAATATCTTACTTTATCACGATAATTTAGGTATTTGTCGAAAATTATTTAAAACCTAATTGATAGAATAGGGGGGTAGTATGAATATAACAATTGGTCCTAATATGATGATTTTCATTTATGTTGCAGTGATTATTTTAGTATTCTTTTTCATGGAATTTGTGGCCTGGTTCCTGCATAAGTATGTGATGCATGGTTTCGGCTGGTTTTTGCTGCATGAAGATCATCATCGATATACAAATAATCGATTTGAAAAAAATGATGCTTTCGGCGTGGTTTTTAGTATTGTTTCTTTCTTGTTAATTTTTACAGGAAGGCTGGATGGGTATGATATTAAGTTTGCGATTGGTCTGGGTATCATGTTCTATGGGATAGCCTATTTTCTAGTGCATGATGTATTTTTTCATCGCCGTATCAAACTAAAATATAAACCAAAAAGCAAATATATGAAACGAGTGCTTCATGCACATACCATTCATCATCAAAAAAGTACGGCTTATGATGGTGTCTGTTTTGGTTTCGTGCTTGCAAGTAAAAAGTTCGAACCAATTTAGGTGGAAAACAGATATAATGATGTAAATTGGATACATTTAAATATATATTTGAAGATATATGAAGAAATATTATAAAAGGTATTTGGAGATGAATATAATATGATGATAAATTACCTGATGTTAGATATTTTGATCCTCATTTTCCCCTTACTCTTTTCGTTTAAATGGGTTTTTCCTTACTACAAGAATTACAAACCGTTGTTTGCTTCGATTGTCATCGTTGGCGGTATTTATATTCTCTGGGATATGATTGTTACCATTCGGGGAGATTGGTGGTTTGAAGAAGAATTCCTCGTTGGACTTGAGTTTATCATCCCGTTAGAGGAAGCACTGTTCTTTGTCGTCGTTCCATATGCTTGTATTTTCATTTATGAGAATCTCCAATATTTTTTCCCCGACAAAGAAATTCGTTTCAATCGCTGGGTCTATTATGGAATTTCAATCGTTCTTTTTATTGTTGGAATAAGTTATTATCATCAGGATTATACTATTCTTGCTCTCCTTTCTGTTAGTGCATTTTTCGTTATTGCTGCTACCTGGTTTAAAGATCTCCTCCAATCAAGAAATTACTGGACATATATTATGATATCATTTGGTGCTTTTCTTATTTTCAATTATATTCTAACTAGTATACCAATAGTTGGATATAATCCAAATGCAATTTGGGGTGGAACCGTGGAGCAAATATGGTATGGGAGATTTATCACCATTCCATTCGAAGATTTTTTTTATAATTTTAGTATGCTTTCGTTTTATCTTTTAGTCTATCAATATTTCAAAAATCGATGGATTTCAGATAATAAAAAAAATGCTCGAAAAACATAAAAAAAGATGAAGTATGTCAAAAAGTTATAGGGAAAAAAAGAGCAAAATGTTTAAATTAATTGAAAAAATGTGATAATCATGAGTGGAAAAGATGTTATTGTTGTAGGTGCTGGTTTCGGCGGTCTTGCCGCAGCGTCATTGCTTTCAAAAAAAGGTCATAATGTAACTGTTCTTGAAAAAAATGGACAAGCTGGAGGAAGGGCATCAGTCTGGAAAAAAGATGGATTCACTTTTGATATGGGACCATCTTGGTATCTTATGCCGGATGTATTCAACGCTTATTTTGCTAATTTTGATAAAAAACCGGAGGATTACATGGATCTCATTCGACTAGATCCTTCATATCGAGTGTTTTTCAGTGAAAATGAGCATGTGGATATCTCTGCTGATTTAGAAAAGAATCTTGACTTATTCGAAGAAATGGAACCTGGTGCTAAAAAGAAAATGAAGGAGTACTTGGAAAAAAGTAAGTATGAATACGATATAGCTATGAAAGATTTTATTTACAAAGATTATAAGCATCTCACTGATTTTTTCAAACCTAAACTTATTGTTGAAGGAACAAAACTTCACATGTTTGAAAAACTAGACTCCTATGCACAACGCTATTTCAAAAGTAAAAAAATTAGACAAATACTTGAATATACCATTGTGTTCTTAGGGGGAAGTCCATATGATAGCCCTGCGTTATACTCCTTAATGTCTCATGTTGATTTTAATATGGGGGTGTGGTTTCCAAAAGGAGGCATGGGCAAACTTGCTGAAGCAATGCAAACCGTTGCTGAGGAACAAGGTGCAACATTCAAATTCAATCAACCAGTGAATAAAATTATTGTTGATAAGAAAAAAGCAACAGCTGTAAAAACGGATAAGGACACCTTTACTGCAGATCACGTGGTGGTCAATGCGGATTATGCATGGGCAGAAACCAATTTGTTTGAGGAAAAATATCAAACCTATTCAGAAAAATATTGGGATAAAAGAAAAATCGCGCCATCAGCATATTTAATGTTTCTCGGTCTTGATAAAAAACTTGATAATTTCACACATCATAACTTGTATTTCCATCCACAATGGGAAAAACATTTCGATGACATTTTTAAGAAACCACAATGGCCGGATAACTTTTCGTATTATGTCTCCTGTATTTCAAAAACTGATCCAAGTACAGCAATTGAAGGTGGGGAAAATGTCTTTGTATTAGTCCCCGTTGCTGCGGGTTTGAAAGATACTGAAGAAACTCGACGAAAATATTTCGATAAGATAATTGATCATATGGAAAAAATGGCAAAAGAAAACATCCGAGATCACATCCTAGTCAAAAGAATCTTTGCCCATAATGATTTTTCAGATCGATATAATGCATATAAAGGAACCGCGTTAGGTTTAGCTCATACCTTGAAACAAACAGCAATTTTCCGTCCACGTCATCAAAGCAAGAAAGTTAAAAATGTGTATTATACTGGTCATTATAATCATCCAGGAATTGGAGTTCCCATGGTGATTATTTCATCTCAAATACTCTCTGAAATGATACATTAATTCGGTTATGTCTTATGCTGATTGATAAAACCATTTTCACTATCTTCAGACAAGGTAGTACTACCTACTTTTACAGTAGTTTATTTTTTCCTACTAAGATTAGAAAAAATGTGTTTATCCTTTATGCATTCGTCAGGCAAGCTGATAACTTTGTTGATCAGATTCCTCAGGATAGATCTGGTTTTTACGATTTTAAAAATCGTTTTGAAGAAGCATGGAATGGTAAGAAAACAGATGATATCGTTATCGATAGTTTTGTCTTACTTGCTAAAGAAAAGAATTTTGAAAAATCTTGGATTGATGCGTTTTTAGATTCAATGGAAATGGATTTAACAAAACGAGTGTATCAAACCATGGATGATACCTTGGAATATATTTATGGTTCTGCTGAGGTCATCGGCTTGTTCATGGCTCGTATTCTTGGCCTTGTTGATAGGTCTTTTGAATCTGCAAAATATCTTGGCCGGTCCATGCAATTTATTAATTTTATTAGGGATATCGATGAAGATAATTCATTAGGACGATTATATTTTCCTCAAACTGAACTTGCCAAATATGGGTTGGAATCCTTACATTGTGACTGTGTAAAACGTCATCCTGATCAATTCAATTCATTTATAAGAGCTCAAATTGAACGGTACTGCGGCTGGCAGGAACTGGCCGAAAATGGATATGATTTCATTCCGAAGAGATATTTAATCCCCATTAAAACTGCTTCAGAAATGTACAAGTGGACCGCTCATCAAATCGCTCATGATCCATTTATTATTTATCGATGGAAAGTAAAACCGATGATTTCACAAATTATTACAGAAACATTCAAGAGTATGGTTGATGTGGTTTCTAAAAAGGATCAAATCAATAAATGTGAAAAGCATTTACTTCATTAACGCCAGATTTTGTATTTTTCTAGAAAAAACATAAAAACGTTTTCTTTATGGTTTATTATATGTCACGAACAACACCATTGCGTACTCTCTCCTTAGATACTTCATTTCTACTGAAAAATAAACCAGAAATTGATCAATGTATCAAAATGATTATTAAGGATAGGATTCCTTGTTTTTTAACCACGACTGTTTTATCGGAACTTCAACAATTGAAAGTTTGGGGACGTATTTCATCACAACAGTATAAGAAGGCAATTTCCCGATGGAAGAAAACCGGTGGGCAAATCATTGATTTTAAAAATCGATTACTCTCTGATGCATTTGCAAAAGAATGTATGATATCAATGAATGAATACCACGGAGTTTCAGAAGATGATGTGGCTAATGATTGTAACATTTTAGTTTCAACTTTAAAGAATGGAATGGATTTATTTCTCTCTGAAGATTTTCATTTTACTTCAAAAATTACACAAAAAGTGATTGATGAAATAACAAATGCTGCATGTACAGAGTTTCATCAAATGTGTGATGCGGGACTTTATGCAATCGATGCTGAAAGTTTTTTACTGGTCTATGATCATGGCGTAATTGATGTGGAAGAAATTGAAGCATTAATGCAAAACATTCAGAAAAGTGGAAAAAATTTTTAAAAGTTGATAAAGAAACGTTTTTTTGTGATTAGGCTGATGTTGCTGTATACCTATGAGATGCAGTGGTTAAGCCGAATAAAACTGATGCAGTCATCGTACCTTCAACGCGTAATGTTGAATCTTGTCCGGAAAACCAATTCTTTATAAAATCCACTGCTGAATCAGCTAGGCCTCCATAATTCACGGTTATGGTCACCTGTTTGAATTTAGTTGTTTGTCCAGGAATACTAAAATTAGAAAAGGATCCAGTGCCAATATAGTTTTGTTCAATGTAAATATCAAAGGTTGATGATAAGTCGTTTATATCGCGAGTTGTTGGATTGGTGATGTTTAATGTGAAGGTAATCGTTGCCTTCGTGATTTTGGGATTGATTTGATCTATAGTTTCGACTTCAGCATATATATTTTGAATTGCATCTGCATCAGCAAAATAAGTGTATCCCAAAAAAAGTGTAGGAATCAGGATTGCAATGGTAATTATGGTGCCAAGTTGATACGTTTTCGACATCATAATTACAGATTAATGTAGTTCTTGTTTTTGTAATCTTCTATATTCTTTTTTTATTGGATGATCACAAATGGTCCAATTGCAAAACCTGTTTTTTCCATAGAGATTGCATCTGCATTGCTTGCGCCAGCAGAAGTAGATATTTCAATTGGTCCAATTCCAAATAATACTCCTGCTTCAAGGGTGTTTTCAGATTTTACTAATCCGGGATCAAGTGTTGATCCACAAGCACTACAACCGGTGCATTCATGGTTGATGTTGATGCTGTTAAACATGCCACCGGTTACCGTGGTGATCACCCATATATCTGTTGCGATGTTTTCTCCAGTGTTTTTTACATCAACAATGACTCCACCGACTCCCCCATTAATGCCAATGATGTCAATGGTTGTTGTTTCGGTTGTTTGGCTTGATATTGAAGGTAGGAGAAGCAAGCCGGTAAGTATTCCTAGGATGACAATTGTTTTTTTCATGATGAATATCCCCCAATTATTAACAATAGTTAATATTTATATATGGGTAGGGGTATATATGTTTTACCCGCATATTGAAAAAAATTCCAAGGTATGTTACTAAAAAATGGTGAACTAATGAATAACAACGATTATGATAGAATCACGGAAGTATGTGATGATTCCTTAAATGAGTTCATCAATACACACGATAGATGCGTTTTGTTATGTTTGAAAGAAAAATGTCCATATTGCATTCAGTTTCTTCCAATTGTTTCATCTATTGCACAAGAAATGCCAGAAGTCACTTTTGCTCGCATTAATATCGATGAGAATAAAAAAACAGCAAAAAATCTCAATGTACGAACCGTACCAACAATTATTGTTTTTTATCAGCACTCAGTAAAAAAAGGAATTATTGGAATGAAATCAAAATTTACTATTCAAAATGATATTCGCCTTGCATTTGCAACTGCTCATTTCTAAAAAATGAGTTCAACATTCAACATAATTTTTCATGACCAAATAAATTCCATATTTTTAATATCTCAACGTTTTTCCAATATCAAAAAGGAAGTATTAGTAAAACCCATCATATTGTATATTGCTGCTGCTTTTTTGTTTTTTTTCACAACATACAATCGTAGAGCATACACGTTTTCATTTGTTGCCATTTGTTTTAGTTCATTGAAAAGATTAGTAAAAACACCCTTTTTCCTCCACGATTTTTGAACATATACTCGATGAATCCACCAAATGCATTGATTCCTCCAGTCACTCCATTCATCCGTAACGAACAATTGTCCAATGATTACGTGATTATGTTCTGCAACTAAATACCAACCATTACGTTCTTTGGATAATACGGCAGATGTTCCTTGTTCAGCAATATGCTTACTTATAATTCTTCCTTCTGTTTCTTCTGCTAACTGTACATTATTTTTTACAATTTCTTCTATATCAGATTGGGTTGCTTTTCTGATCATCATCTCATATCAATTGTAAAACCTGGTTAAAATGATTATCTTTCATTTATCAATAATTTTTTGAAGATTGAGACCCACAGTTCATCAGTAGAACTTGTTAATACTTTCAAAAAGGTACTTCATATATCCATAGACGATTTGTTTTTATTTGATGATGAATCATGATTTGGTGTTGTATCTTCCATTCGATGATACACTGTTTCAAGCCACGAGGGAAGCCCTTCTACTTTTTTAATCATTGCAAACTTACTTAACCGCTGACGAATCCCTACATCATACACGACCCGTCCTTTCAACAATTCTTTTAATCGGCGACAAAGAGATCCACCACGTCGATCCCAATCAGAAAGAATGATAACCTCATCAAATTCCTCACTGATTTTATCTGCAAAATCAGAAAGACTTATCCCTTTATTAAGCGTAATAATATCTCCACCGAGCCCTAATTTACGAAGGGCACGCAAATCCTTTATACCCTCAACAATAACTGGAATTGAATTATTTAACTCAACAAGTTCATCTAAAGCTAATTCAACTTCCTCAACACATCGCTCAAGATTCATAGATCCACCCTCCTTTTTATAAAAAACAAAGAAAAAACACACGAAAACAAAAATAAAGATATCATAGCAATAGAGGCACTCATAATCAAACAATAAAAAAGAGAAAAAAAGAGTTATAAGAGGATTTCGGTGAATTCCTCTTAAACATTTACACCACAGGTTTCATCTTAAAAGTTATCTAAGATGCTATTAAACGTTTCACTAGGTCGCATTGCTTTAGATGCAAGCTCATCATCAGGTAAATAATACCCACCGAGATCAACGGATTGTCCTTGCACTTCAAGTAACTCATCATTGATTTTATCTTCGTTTTCCTCAAGGTCCTTAACAAGTTTTGCAAAACGATCTTGTAATTCCTTATCCTTAGATTGTTTTGCCAATGCTTGAGCCCAGTACAGTGCTAGATAAACATGACTACTCCTGTTATCTGGTTCATTGACCACTCTTGATGGTGATTTGTTGTTCTGCAAGTATTGTTCAGTTGCTTGATCA
>JAGXLH010000163.1 GCA_018334795.1 Thermoplasmatota archaeon | reverse complement strand
AAAATGGTATAGTGTAGTTTCCAGTATCATCTCTGAGATAGACTATTGATTCATAAATGTGGTCAATAATGCCGGTGGTGTTCAGTGGTATGTTGAGATAGTGTTGTGGATGTTCTGCTAAATCTTTCATGTGTGTTGTTGTGTTTTGCCAAGTGGAAAGAATAGTTGCTGCTTTAGGATTTGAAAGGACAAGTTCCCAAGTGTCTTTGTATTCTTGTATGGTTCCGGTTCCCTGGAAAATATCACCTGAGTGTACGGTGAGTGGTTTATCTGAAAAAACGATGAGTTGTGTTGAATTGGATTGAATGGTAATAAGTTGACTTCCATAACTTGTGGTAATATGTTCTGTTATGGTTCCTGTAAGAGTTACTTCTTTTCCTGCGTAATCGTCTATTGAGTTAAGATCGGATAGTATTATTGGTTGTTGAGATAAGGAAAGGGCATAGAGAAATATCACACCAGTAATTGAGAGTAAGAGTGTGATATATTTGATAGGGATTTTTTGTATAATTTTTTGTATCAAAGGAGCGTCTATTTTCATAAGATAAAATTATAGAATTAAATATATGTTTAAAATTCTTGTTATGATTTATTAATTTGATTGTTTTTTCATCTAAATAATAATATTTTTTTATTTTGTTTTAAATAATTATCATTTATAAAACATTTTTTTCTAAAATAGAGAGAAATGTTTTTATTTTAAAATTTAAAAAAATATTTTTTCAGTCTTATACATTAAAAAGAAATCAAATTATTTAGATTAGTTTGACCGTATTTTTCCATCTAAAAATCGTCAATTAATTATTTATAGTAGTGATTATATTTAACTAATTCAATAAGAGCATAAAAAATTATGAAAACAATCATTACAAATCACTATAAACATCACTCAGACATAACAAAAAAATATCAAAAAAGATACAACTATGAGATCACAAGGAAATCTTCAATCAGATAAAACTGTAAAGAATAAAACAAACTTATTTACATGAATTATTGATATAGGATAAGTTAAGAGGTTAACTCAAGAAAATTTAATTATTAATTGGTGAGGCTCCATGATTAAAAAAGAAGTAAATTTGAAAGTATCAGAAGCATTTCAACAAGATGTCGGCTATGGAAGAGCCCGAATCGATCATCAAACTAGGATGGAACTTGATCTCTCCATTGGTGATGTCATCGAAATAGAAGGAAAGAAAAAAACCGCATCAGTTGTTTGGCGAGCTCATCCCACAGATGAGGGAAAACGAATCATTCGAATCGATAATCTTACTCGAAAAAACACTGGAGTTGGACTTGGGGATAACGTTACCATCAAAAAAGCAGACGTAAAACCAGCAAGAACAGTTACCCTTGCACCATTAATCTCAAAAGGTCAACAAATTCAATTTGGTAGCGGTATTGAAATTTTAATCAAAAAAGGTTTGTTAAAACGACCGTTAACAAAAGGAGATAATATCATCATCCCAGGAATTGCGCTTTTTGGAAGTGCCCTTCCCTTTGCGATCATCAACTCAAATCCTTCAGGAATCGTATCAATTAATGAGGAAACAGTCATCAAAGTAAAAGAGGAAGCAGCCAAACAAATGGAACCAGAAGGTCCAAGAGTAAGCTATGAAGATATTGGTGGATTAAAGGATGAACTTGAACGAGTTAAAGAAATGATTCAGCTTCCAATCAAACATCCAAAGATATTCAATCGTTTAGGAATCGATCCGCCAAAAGGGGTGTTATTACATGGCCCGCCAGGAACTGGTAAAACTCTTATTGCTAAAGCAGTGGCCAATGAATCTGGTGCAAATTTTTATACGATTAATGGTCCAGAAATCATGTCAAAATTCTATGGGCAAAGTGAAGAAAACTTGCGAAAGATTTTTGATGAAGCTGAAAAAAACGCTCCATCGATTGTATTCATTGATGAAATTGATGCTATTGCTGGCAAGCGAAGTGAAACTCATGGTGAAGTAGAAAAACGAGTGGTTTCTCAGTTATTGACGTTAATGGATGGATTGAAAGGTCGAGGAAAGTTAATTGTAATTGGTGCCACTAACATTCCTGATTCATTAGATCCTGCATTACGCCGTCCAGGCCGGTTTGATCGAGAGATCCGTATTGATGCTCCTGATAGAGATGGACGAAAAGAAATTATTCAAATTCATACTCGGGGCATGCCTAAAGCAGATAATGTGGATTTAGAAAGATTAGCAGAACGAACATATGGATATGTTGGCGCGGATCTTGCAGCATTAGCCCGTGAATCAGCGATGAATGCTTTACGGAGGTATCTTCCTGAAATCGATCTTGATAAACCAATTCCTGTGGAAGTCTTGGAGAAAATGGAAGTTACCATGGATGATTTCAAAAACGCGCAACGTGGGATTGAACCTTCAGCAATGCGGGAATTTTTTGTAGAAGTCCCTCGTGTGAGCTGGAAGGATGTGGGTGGACTTGCAGATGTCAAGCAACAATTAATGGAATCTGTGGAATGGCCACTATCTCAACCTGAAGTATTCAAAAGACTAGGTATTAATGCTCCCCGTGGTATCCTTTTATATGGTCCTCCAGGTACTGGTAAAACACTTCTTGCAAAAGCTGTTGCAAATGAATCTGATGCGAATTTCATTTCAATTAAGGGTCCTGAGGTGATGAGCAAGTGGGTTGGCGAAAGTGAAAAAGCTGTTCGTGAATTGTTTAAAAAAGCAAAGCAAGTTGCTCCTTCTATTGTGTTTTTAGATGAGCTTGATGCTATTGCTCCTCGTCGTGGTGCTTATTCAGGATCTCATGTGACTGAAAGCGTGGTTAATCAATTGTTGACTAGTGTTGACGGGTTGGAAAGTATGGAAGGAGTAATTATCATTGGTGCAACGAATAGACCAGATATCATTGATTCGAGTTTACTTCGTCCAGGAAGATTTGATCGGTTAATAATGACACCCTCTCCAGATACTGATGCTCGTGAGGAAATATTTAAGATTCATACGAAGAACATGCCACTTGGTGCTGATGTGTCATTGAAAGATTTAGCAGATGATACTGATGGGTTTTCTGGTGCAGATATTGAAGCGTTATGCCGGGAATCAGCTATGATTGCTTTAAGAGAAAATATTAAAGTGAAAAAAGTGAAAAAAGATCATTTTACAAAAGCAATGCATAATATTCGAGCGAGTCTGACTGATAATTTGATTGAGTATTATAAAAAGGTCTCCAAGCAACTTGGTAGTGGTATAGCCAAAAAGGATAAAAGAGACAAAGATATTCAATATATGTGATTTAATAAAAATAATAAAAATATGAGGTGGGATTATATCATGAAAATCACAGAAAATCAATTACGTGGAAAAACGGTTATGAGTGAAGAAGGATTATACCTTGGTATCTTACGAAATTCAACAGTGGATGAACGTACAGGTGAATTAATAGATGTACTTGTTGAACCATCCGATGATGTTGATCCGAGATTATATCATCTTGACAAACAAGGTAACCTTGTCTT
>JAGXLH010000162.1 GCA_018334795.1 Thermoplasmatota archaeon | reverse complement strand
CTAATATCAACGATTTCAATATCTGAAAACCTTTTGTTTATCTTGTTCTTATCTGGAACAAAAAGCATCTTTCGTTTCGCTGAAACTTTAGAGAGATTTTCTTTAACCCGGGCAAAATCAATTCGTTCAAATATAATCACACATACACACCTACACAGATCACCATCCAATCAAGCGCAAAACCCGTCAGTTACCAACCAACCTTTGCACGCAAAACCCATCAGCCCACACACTGCAAAATACCTACCATCCAACAGAAGAAAAACATTCATATCACCAGACGCAATATGAATACGGGTAATGAAACGATGGAAGACCTTGATATTGGACTCCCTGATACATTGAAAAGTGAGAAAACTCGTTTAAAAAAAACGTATCGGAGAACTCATCATTTTTGAAGAAAAACGAAAAAAACTATTGAATTTCATCGATGAGATCATGAACGATGCAGACAATCTTAGTGATACGGAACTGGTAAAACTAGGAAGAAAAATAAAAAAAGAAAAGATCCAAAAAAAAGTAAACATCTTTTTTGATGAATTGTTGTATTGACATAACGAGTTCAGTTGAGGAATGGAAAAAAATATTTTTTTATGTTACAGGCCGGACTGTTACCGTCCAACCTTGATAATATTCTTCTTGATCGTTTATGGCACTATCGATTTCGTATATTTGAAGAGAGACATCAAAAGTAATGACTGCTGAAGTATTGGATCTGTTACTCTATCCACTTCCCGATCCACTTCCTCCGCTAGCTGTTCCGCCGGGTGTATAGCTGCATACCATGTATTGACTGAAATGATATATTTTTCCGCTGATGATGCTATAATCTGGGTCTGCTACACAATTGTCAGTCTCTGTGAGCTGATCGTTTTCACATAGATAGAGGCGGAGGTCTTCTTCATTTACACCAAGAGGTACATCATCAAGGGTATCTTCAAAGTTTGTTCCAGCAACAGCTCCCGTAACGGTAAAGGAACAAAAGAGAAAAAAACTACATGTAAGGATTGTAATTATTAGGATTGTTATTTTGCTATTAGATCAATGAGATTTGTGATGCTAAAGGTAGTGCTTGAACATCCATTTTTTAATAAAGGAATGGTTTGAATTGGTATTTTCAATTTTAATAATGATTTTGCAGCCATTTTAATTTCATCAGTACAAGCAATCCCAATGATTCCCTCATAAGAATGTTTATCGAGTATCTTATTAACACAAGAAGCACCGGGAAGAACATAAACATCATAGTCCTTTTTATTCGCATATGTTGTTGCTTGATTCACTAAACAATCGGAGGAACAATGAGTACATGAATATGAAGATGTTTCTGGATTAAAGATCGCTTTACATTGGGAATCCATGTATTTTCTGCAACAATGAGGTAAAAATAATGCTTTATCGTTTTTCCCTGAAAAATATTTTTTTAATGATCTATTGTTCAATTGCACCTCAATCATATCTTTAATGAGTATTTTTGCATCTTGTTGGGATAATCCAGTTAATGAGTCAATGTTGAATTTACAAACAAGATCTTCAGAGATTGGACAAATATCTTTTTTTAAGATCTTTTTATCTAGAATACAATTTATCTCATCAAATAATTTTTTGGGGAGTTTGGTCAGATCAAATGTAAATTTGTATGCCATTGTATTATACCTTATCTATCATAATTTAAGATAATTATTAATAGTTTGCTATAATAAAAATATGAAAATTTGAATTGCATTACCTTAAATAAAACAAATGTTCACTTAAATGTGCTAAATACTAACAAGATATTAATGGTAAAAAAACGCTTGCTAAACAGATAATAAGGAAAAAAACGGAAAAAAAGCAATGCTTGGCAAAAGTTACAGTTGCTTCCAACCGTGCTGATATCATTTATAACGTTCATACCAACAAAAAAACATACATTATGAAAAAATTTAGACTTATGCAAATCAATAAGATTGTGAATGTCGGCTAAACTTGTTTTTTTATTAATATTGTATAAAACACAGTTGATAAAAAAAGATACTGAAAAAAAATGCAACACGAAGGCTATGAATGAAGTTCATAACCCTCTAGGATTATCATAGAAGAAGGATTAATCAATAGTTTGAAAAAGATCAGTACTAAGATACCGATCTCCTCGATCTGGAAAAATGGTAACAATCACACCATGTTCAGCTTGTTTTGCTGTTTCAATAGCAGCAAGCATCGCTGCACCACTGCTCATCCCTGCAAAAACTCCTTCATAAGCAGCTAATTTGCGAGTCATATCAAATGCTTCTTCTGAATCAATCATTACTTCCACATCGATTTTAGAAGGATCATAAATCGATGGAACAATTGCTTCCTGCATGTTTTTTAATCCCTGAATATAATGCCCAGTGACCGGATGAGCACACACAACAGTCACATTCGGATTGCACTCCCGCACGTATTTACCCACGCCCATAATCGTCCCAGAAGTACCAATTGATGAAACAAAATAATCAACCCGACCACGAGTTTGACTAAGGATTTCAGCTGCTGTTGTCTCATAATGAGCAAGTTTATTATATTTATTTGTGAACTGATCCGTGCAAAAATACTCCTCTGGATACGTATTGAGCAATTCTTTCACTTTCATAATAGCTCCATCCGTTCCCTTTTCAGCATCGGTAAGAATAATGTTAGCACCAAATGCTTCAATGGTCTTACGTCGTTCTAAAGAAACCGCACTACTCATAACAATACTTACCGAGTATCCTTTCACCCTACCAATCATGGCAAGTGCAATACCGGTATTTCCTGATGTTGCTTCAATAATGGTTTTATCTTTTGTTAACCCTCCTTCTTGTTCAGCTTGTTCAATCATTTTTAAAGCAATCCTATCCTTGATACTGCCACCCGGATTATTTCCTTCAAGTTTTGCATAAATCGTAGTATCTGGATTTGGATTCAACCGATTAATCCGGACAAGTGGCGTGTTTCCGATCAAATCAAGAACACTTTCACCCACGGATGCATATCCTATCCTATTATCACCTATCATCAGATCTTTCCCATTGAAGATATCGTTTTTCTCATTAAAAAAATGTGTTATCAACCTTCCTTTATCAACAATATATTAAAAAAATTTCAGTAATACTTCAATCATCTATATTCAGATCATTTTCCCTATTCCGTAATCTATGTATCTGCTTAATCATCCTATATGTCATCTGAATATTTTTTTCATACATAAAATCTTAATGATACACCACATAGATAACTATTGCAATCAACAACAGATGGTCCACCGCTATTTTTTTTATCAATTTCAGTAGATGAATCAAATGTGAATATCAATTAATATCAATTATTGTTCACTATTTAACAAAAAAAGAAGGTTAAATTCAGTTAACATGAACACAAAACCAGTATAATTATTTATACAAGTATTCACAAATATGCTAAACACTTATTCTCATTAAACGTTCATCATAATCAAAAAAAATACATGATTATATCATACTATGGAGGTGTTAACATAAGAGAACAAGGAA
>JAGXLH010000161.1 GCA_018334795.1 Thermoplasmatota archaeon | reverse complement strand
TGGTATTTTTAAGAGAACACATGCCTCATCGGATTTGTTGCATAGTTCTTTGACTACCGCCTCAGCATTAAACATGTAGAGATTAGGACATCTATTTTGTTGAATCTGGTTGAAAAGTGGTTCATTCAATGGTAAGGAAAATAAAATTGTTCTTTATCCGTTCCATATTTTTCATAATACGAATCAGATCATTTTATAATATGGATCAAATGATGGGTGAAAGTATTCCCTAAAATGTTGGTGGTATATCATCATTACTGGTCATACTGAATTTACAGTTATCATGGATTTCATCCGGGTTTTTTGGTTTAGTTGTAATTTTTTACACAAATTTTAAAAGGTTCATAGTTATTAAATCTCATGGTCGATTGATCTATGTTAACACGAGAACGAATTTTCCAAATCATCCATGAACATAAAGATCAAATCGATCAATTTGGAGTGAAACGAATTGGGTTATTTGGTTCTTTTGTCAATGAGACAAACACCTATGATAGTGATGTGGATCTTCTTGTTGAATTTGAAAAGGGGAAAAAGTCATTTGATAATTATATGGATCTTAAATTTTTTCTCGAGAGGTTGTTCCAGCGGGATGTTGACCTGGTGATTAAGGATTCGGTGAAAAAAACATTGAAATCCCGTATTCTTGGTAGTGTTGAATATGCCACGTAGTCAAAAAGTGTTATGTGATGATATTCTAAAGGCCATTCAACGTATTGAGGAGTATACTGAAAAGATGGATATTGAGGATTTTTCTGAAAGTTCACTTCATCAAGATGCGGTAATGAGAAATCTTTCCATTATTGGTGAGGCAGTGAAGGCAATATCAATTGATATAAAAGAAAAATATGCTGCTATTGAATAAAGAAAAATTGCTGGTTTACGAGATATTCTCATTCATGCTTATTTTGGTATAGACATTGATATTGTTTGGGATATTGTGCAAAATAAGTTGCCGGAGTTAAAAAACCAAATTCAACAGATTTTGTCGGAACAGTGATTGACTTGTCAATAGAAGGATAATCCTTTTTCTGAAATCTACTACTGTTTATTTGTTTCATTGACGCCACATATTTTACAAATCACTATTTTTTCCCCCTAAATCATTTTTTTATAATCTACTATTCTGCCACATTCTCATGGTAACATCAAACTCGTTATTATGCACTGCCTTATGGCAATTTTTGCAGGGGAGGGTATCAGATTTTCAATTTTATTATTAGATTGATCTTTATCACTATGATGGATTTCGATTTTCTTTTTTGATTGACAACGGGCACATTGCATTGTAAAATTTGTTTTGCCGAGGATAACGTTTTAGCTTCCACGTCCTTTATGAAAAATATCTTGTTCAATCCAATCTAATTCTTTTTGCAATCGTTGAATTTTAATGTCATCTTGAACATGTGAGGTAAGTGTTTTCTTTTGCGTTTTTAATAAAGTAAGTAACACTGTTAATGACGCGTGTTTGCTGATTCAGTATAAAATGCAAAAGCTTCTAGATTATCTTCAATGTGAGCTGGTGAAAATCTTTTATTTTCCCTCATCTCCATCCGTTGAATCATATCATCCACTCTTTTATTATACGAATATTAATCTAACGTACTTATGTTCATTGTTTAATTTGATAAAGGTAACTAATCTAATTGAAATAACTGACAAGAAAAAAATGTGAAATATATCATTCTGTATTATAAACACTGAAAATTTATATAAAAAATAAAACAAAACAAATAAGAATAGTGAAAATGCAGGGATTTAAACCCAATAAACTCTCATTAAGGTATGATAAAAAACGGGCCAATACACAACGCAACCGCTAATGATGTCGAAGAAACCCCTTCATCACAAGAAACAGTCATAGTCACAGAACACGTTCCTAAGCCAAAAGCCATACCATTTGTATCTAGAAAGATACGTTCACCGGGTTTGACATCTTCACTCCACATCATCGATTCCTGGAAATTAAACAGTATATTTCCCTCTGCAGTTGCATCAGTAATGGTTACATTATGCGCTGTTTCATCACCAACATTTCTTACAATCATCTGAAAAGCAAAAAAGTTGAAACCCGTATGAATATAGGTTTCCAACTCAGGACCAGACGTTTCCCCGTTTGCTGCAGTTGTAAAAGAAAAACCTGATAGTAATAGCATCAAAAATATGGGTATTGCATAACCTCCTTTCATTAAAATTCCCTCAATTAATATACTATAAACAAATAGTTATGTTTATGTATAAATAACTTTGGTTAAAAGAGTTGTGCATATCACTAAAATAAAGCATATCATACTTTGTATTTGATACAAATGAAAGATAAAGACAATGCTATCGAATACTATTAATGAACTTTGTATACTTTCAAAACAAGTCGATTTTTTTTGTAACAAGTTAGATTGATTTTTAGAAATTTTTTTATAATAAAAAGATGTTTCGGGTAACGTACGTAATCGGAGGGAGTGTATCGTTGTTACATCCAGGCTCAAAGAAAGAAAAAGAATTCATCGAATACTTGAAAAAGAAACATGCTGAACGGTGTTCAGAAAAAAATAAGTCTAATTAAATCTCGCTTATGAGGAACAATAAATTCAACGTCCATACTCTTTTATCAAACTCAATATATACCTAAATCTTATTTATGTTAGATTATAAATAATAGTTTTTATCATGTTCAGTTTTTTTATTGCTGTCTCTTCCTAGTGCGTTAGCACTTGATTCTATTGACGATCAGATGGAAGATGTGATTATGATAAAGAGCTAAAAATCAATGGTATTGTTATGCCCATGGACGAGAATTCTGATATTAGATTCACAGGTTTTATTGGCAAAGGTTTCTCACCTATTAGCTGGGCAATCTTTGAAACAAAAGGCGTAGAACCGGTATACAATTTCAAGATTTTTGGTTATTCTAAACAAGTTCATGTAATATCAAAGTAGGTTAGTATGGTATTTCACGGACAAAAACAAAAAATAATATCCTAGTCCGTGAGATTCAGTTGGGTTCAACAGTCACGATAAGAAATCAGAATGTCATAAGGAGGTAACGATACTACATTTATTGCAATATGCATGATGGCTATTGTTGTTTTCTTTTTTTTACAAGGTACTGCTCTCTTATGCTATAGCATACTCTTCTCATCTATTTTTGAAAAAAAGATAACAAATACAAAATAACAATGATTAGGACTTCAATATAAGTGAACGTAAAAATATATATGAATCGTTTCATTAGCAGTATTTCCATTATTATCCCTAGCTGAAATAATCATATCATACCAGCCCAAACCAGTAAAATCCGCTTCACATCCAAACAATCGTTCCTCAGCATCATAAACCAGATCCATTGTTTCTTCCCCATAGTAATGGAACCTATAGTTCCAACCGTTCAACATCGATTTCATCAGTATACTTCTCCGCTCCCTTTTCAAGTGCTCGTTCTAAAGAGAACATATCCTTCATTAAGAATATTCGGTCACTGCCAAGTTCAGTATGTTCAATTGAGTTCTTCAAGATGTTTCCATATT
>JAGXLH010000160.1 GCA_018334795.1 Thermoplasmatota archaeon | reverse complement strand
ACACTAATTGCCCTATGCTCAATACTTTTTTTACTATCAATTGAATGCATTGGATCCATACCATCATATTCTCTATCAACTCAAAAAAATATTGATATTGGACAAAACAAATTGCATTCTAAAGATACTGCCCGATTATATGATACTGAAAAAACAAGTTCTGGTTCAATAATGGCTGGATCTGCAGCACAATCCATAACTCCAGATCTTTCAACTCATTCACCAATATATATCGCTGGATTTGGAAGAAACAGAGTAGCAACAGGAATCCATGATGACCTTTGGAGTCGATGTTGTTGCGTTCAAATCGGAAACGTTACAACTGCATTTGTCTCCGTTGATCTGATTGGTGTGATGTATCCAGAATACCAACGAATAGTATCAAATCTTGATGAGACAACATCAATTGATTTAGTAGTCCTTACTAGTACACATAACCATGAAGGTCCAGATGTGATCGGATTATGGGGAAAAGCAATCTGGTCTGGAATAACCTGGAATTGGTATAATGAAGCATTAACAATCATCACAGATACCATTAATGATGCTTATGAAAACATGCAACCAGCTGGAATCAAACTTGCTCATACGATGGCTTCTAACATGTCAAGAGATAGCAGAAAACCAATTGTCATGGAAGAACAAGTAGAAACCATCCAACTCGTTGATTATGACAAACAACCAATCGCTACTATGATATGTTATGCTAGTCACCCAGAGATACTTTGGGATGAAAACACATTGATCACCGCAGATTATCCTCACTATATGTATGAACACATTGAAGAAACATTAGGGGGAACTGCATTATTACTTACCGGTCCAATTGGAGGATTGATCACACCAAAAACCCGGAATCATACATTTGAAAGTGCAAAGAAATTTGGAGAAATCATAGCAGATCTCTCAATTGAATCATTAAACAATACTTCTATCATATGGGAAACAGAAATCCGAATACAAACTAAAGAACTATTCATTCCACTAACAAATCCCGTGTTCAGAATTGCTTCAATCCTTAATATATTAGACCGACCATTGTATCATTTTAGAAAAGATGTTAAAACTTCAGTTAATGTGATTGAACTTGGAAACGATGCAGATCTTTTACAATTAGTAACTGTACCTGGTGAAGATTTCCCAGAAAATTGGTTTGAACTCAAAGAAAAAATGCATGCAAAACACCGAGTTCATATTGGTCTAGCGACTGATGAACTTGGATACATTGTTCGTATTGAAGATTACGATCCCACTGATTACGAAGAAAGTATGAGTGCGTCAAAACAATTAGATCCACTTGTTCACCAAGCATTAGAAAAAATGCTTACCTTACACTAAAAGAATCATTAAAAATTCAAAAAATCATTCTACTTTTTTGCTACCATTATAGTATATGTTGGCGAACGTGTTTTTCCATCCCAAATTATATAAAACAATAAGTAAGTAAAAACCTAAAAATCAAGATCTTCAATATAGAGGGATCTTGTAAAAGAGAACCTACAAAAAAAACTCGAATTTTATAAGAATAGTTGGAGGAAAAATAGTGTACACAAGAGAAATTAAAAATGCAATAAATTATGATAGAACAAAACATCCAGAACGAACAAATGCAACCTTTGGTCGAGTAGCCGAAGTCTTAGAAAACGTGCTCGAGTCAAAAAGTGATGAATTAATAATAAGTCTGCAGAAAAAACTAGGTTCCGTAGAGATGGATGCCGAGCTTTCAGAAGAACATGCAGAAAAAATCGTCTCCACCTTGAATGCACATGCACTTACACCAGATCAATTACATGCCATTGCTTTACAACTACAATCATCAGAGATTTCTACAGAAGAAGCATTGGCATTACACAAAAAATACAAAGTCCCTGTTTCTCATTTGGAAAAAGATATTATTCCCGTGGCAGGTAATGGTTGCTGGATTCAAGACACTAAGGGGAACTGGTATATTGATATGGATAGTAATTACAGTGCGACGAATCTAGGCATGAGTAATCCTGAAATAGGACAAGGATTGTACAATCAAGCAAATTTGTTGATTTCAATGAAAGAGGATCGTGTTCAAATCGCACGAACCCGCTTTTTAAAAGAAATGTCTGATATGATGCCTAAAGATTTAAATTATTTTTACTGGCAGAACTCCGGTGGCGAAGCAGTTGATAAAGCGCTAAAGATAGCGAAAGCATACACGGATAGTAAACAAGTCATCGCGTTTAAAAACGGTTTTCACGGACGAACACATGGTGCAGTGTCAGTTACTTGGAATGAAGCATATCGGAAACCATTTCATCTTAACAATGAAGACTGGGTGCATTTTGCAACATTTAATGATATTGAATCTGTTAAAAAACTCGTTGAGAAAACCGGAACAAAAATAATCATCATGGAAATGATCCAAGGTGAAGAAGCAGGTAATCTTCCAGCAGATCCTGATTTTATAAAACAACTTTGGAATCTTAAAAAAGAAAAAGATCTGATAATTATTGATGATGAGGTACAAGCTGGATTTGGACGAACCGCTGTAAAAAAAGGCGACTGGTTCGCCTGTCAAAGTTATCAAGTAGTCCCAGACATTATGACCATAGGTAAATCATTTGGAGGAAGCTATCCAGTTACCGCAGTAGTTACTAATGAAAAAATTTCCCAATCAATGAAACCCGGTTACGATGGATCAACATTCGGTGGCAATCCTATGGCCATGACTTCAGCGCTCATTGCTACCCGTCAGATGAAAGAACAAGAGATTACTAAAAATGTGATTGCTCGTTCAAAACAATTTTTTGACGGATTAGAACAATTACAACAAAAAAACGATATGATTGAGGATATTCAAGGCAGAGGACTGATGATTTCATTATTGTTAGGATCTGAAGAAAATGTTTCTAAAGTACAAGATAACTTAAAAGAACATGGTGTTAAAACAAGTCTCTCAACAGGTAAATATCTCAGATTTCTACCACCAACCATCATCTCTGAAAGTGAAGTAAATCTGGTTTTAGATCGATTAGATACTTCGATACAACAATGTTGATTCAACATTTCTTATTTATTGTGTTATTGATGAGTATCAATCTCTTTTTTTTCTCTTATTTTTAAATGTTTAAGCAAGAAAAATTGAGGAATGCAAGTATTTATAAACTATGAGTTTGATATGAGGAAATAATAAAAGAAGTAAAAGTAGTAATTCCACCAAAAAAATTTAACATTTTTTTTAAGGATTTATTTTTACGTTCTTTTTAAACTTGCACAGGCAAAAACGCCTGAGGAGGTGACAAACACATGAAAGGAACCGTAAAATGGTACAATGCAATGAAAGGCTTTGGATTCATAGAAGGTGATGATGGCGATATTTTCGTTCACCGTACATCTATCCCAGATGGGACTGAATTATATGAAGGCGACGAAGTCGAATTTGAAGTTGAAGAGTCCGATCGTGGACCAAAAGCAGTCAATATCGTAAAATTGTAATTTTCTTATTACAAGTAGTACTTTTCAAAGGAAGAGTAACTTCTGTTAAAAAAATAACA
>JAGXLH010000159.1 GCA_018334795.1 Thermoplasmatota archaeon | reverse complement strand
GAGAGATTGAACAACTCAATAATATCAGAAAACATGCAAAAGAAATGGAAGAAAAAATTAATCAATTCCGAAATATGCTCTCAGAAATCATAAATGAAGAAAAATCTGAAATCATCAGCACTATGCTTCAAATAAGAAAACTTGTCATTGAACTATCCCAAACAAAACAAGAAGAAATCCAAAAGATGCTCAATAAAACCTTAAATGAATTACAAGATCTAGCACAAGAGGAGGGAATACCAGTTGAATAAAAAAGAAAAGATAGGATTTGTTATTGATATTGCAATTAGTTTTTTTGTTGGACTTGCAATAGGAATATACGTTTTCTAAATCCCATAGGCCTCCTAGAGATCTATAAATCAAGATGAATGAAGAACGAATCGTCAAACATCTCACTGAAAATGGAGACAAACAGCATTTGGAAAAAATGAAACTATTTGGGATAGATACATCTACTGCAATATGTGTCTCTATTTCCGAATCAAGAAGATATGCAAGAATAATCGGAAAGAATCATTCGCTTGCCTTAAATTTATTGAAAACGAATATCCATAAATCCTGAAGGCTTGCTGCTTTAATCGATATTTTAAAAAAACTAACCGAAGAGAAAACGGTAAAACTGCTCGATGGATAGCAAAAGATGCGATTAAAGAACTAACTGAAGTAAAAATTCAAAAAGAACAAGGGAAAAATCTAAAAAATAAGTTGACATCCTAATAAAAAAATTACTGGGATAAAAAATGAACAGAAACAAAGTCTTTGTTTTATCAATTCTATTTTGTTTTTTAATTATCAATAGTATTGTGCTTTCAGCTCAATCAGAGTCATCTGAATCTATTGAAACAGATTTAAACGGAATAAAACAACTCATTCGTGATCAATTATCGAGCCAATCATATGAAGACCTTTTGATCATCAAAGGAACTAATCTTTACATTCAAGAAGAATTTCTCATGGCTCTTGCCCAACAACAACTTCCAAATCTGGTGCGAATTCAAAAAAGACAGGACATAGATATAACAAATATCACACAGACTTCAACTCAATATCAAAAACTAATTTTTCTGGGCGGAGAAACGACAAATAAACTGGTACATGATTTACAACAAAATAATTCTTTAGAAATAGAAAAAATATATTCCTCTGCACCATTTCTCATATCTGTAGGAACCATCAATTTATCTTCTACAGGAAAAACAGATTTCCTTATTTTTTCAACGACATTAGCAGGCAACATCTTAGAGAATAGAGGACCTGAACGATCTCCTTTATCTCAGATCATCGATAAACGATTAACTCCGATCATTGCAACTATTACAAGTATCACCATCATTCATATTGTTAATCTTTTTGGAAGTACCATTAGTGAATTCTTCTTTGATTTCACTAGTGAAAAATTAGGAGATCGGAAAAAGAAGAAACATAGGTTTGAGAAGAATGAAAAAATATCCAAAAAATCTGTTTTTCATCTAAAGGAAATTGCGTCAATTAGTGTTGCTATCTTTGTACTCTCACTTTCTCTAAGTTGGACATGGTCCACGGATTTATCACATTTCTATTCATTACTTCTCATCAATCTTTTCGTGGTAAGTATTTTTTATCTTATTAGAGAAGGACTGCGTGTTCGTTACTCTAAAAAATATTCATTGACCACAGAACATGTATTTTGGCCTCTTGGATCTGTACTCACTTTCTTTAGTACTATTCTTGGTAACACTTTTTCACTTGCCTCTTATATTGCTCTTGAAAATGAGGAGAAAGAAAAGCGGTATAGCAGGATGTATTTTACTATTTTCAGTATTCTTTTTGGATTGACCATTCTTACCTTCCTTCTAAACATTGTTCTTGCTTCAGAGATGCTTCAAATGTTTTACACATTCACGATTATGGCCGTGTTTATCGATATGACCCCAATTGAACCAATGGATGGGTATGAGGTTAAAAAACATAATATGAAACGATGGATCGCATTATATATACCTGTTTTTATGGTTTATTTTATCATCATGTTCTCAACATTATTATGAGATAGTTATTAACAAAGTTAATATAAGTTAAGATTCTTAGATAGAATCCATGGCACAAGCAGCGTTTGCAGCAGGATGTTTTTGGGGAGTTCAACACGAATTTGATCAAGTAGAAGGCGTAAAAAAGACGGTAGCAGGATACATGGGAGGCGCAACAAAGAATCCTTCTTATAAGGAGGTATGTAGCGATAAAACGGGGCATGCTGAAACAGTTCATATAGACTTTGATGAAAAGGTTGTTTCATATGAGGAATTATTAGATATTTTTTGGAAAATTCATAATCCAACCCAAAAAAACAGACAGGGGCCAGATGTGGGAACTCAATATCGGTCGGTGGTTTTCTATTACACAGATGAACAGAAAAGAATATCTGAAGAATCTAGGAAAAAACAGGAATTATCAGGGCGGTTTAAGAAATCAATAGCAACAGAAATCGTTGCCGCATCCGAGTTTTATCCAGCTGAAGAATATCATCAACATTATTTTGGAAAGAATGGTGTGACTGGTTGTCCAATGTGACCTCCTCCCCCTATCTTTCGCAAGGGGACTTCCCACACAATAAGTTAATTTCTCAAAAAATTATTGGTTTAGATTAGGGAGGAAAGGGGGAGAATGGAGAGGATGGGATGCTTAAAAAAAATGCTCCCCCTATCGTTAGGAATGTATTGTCATCACTAAAAATCATCAATCTATTTATTTATAATATTAATCTCTATATTTTATATATTTTGTACATTTTTGGCCGAATAAAAAAAACAGAAAAGAGAGAGAGGTAGTTTTCAAGAAGGGTAAAAGCAGCAAGTATTCCTCCTCTCTCTCATTTGGAACACAATTCAACGTAGATCTTAAAATCTTTTTAAAATCAACCGGTGTAATCTATATACTTACTGGAAAGTATATAATTTGTTAGGAGGTTTTATCGATAAAAATTTCCTAGTTCTTCATCGATTGCTTCTGCGATTTTCAGCATTTCATTGAAAACTCTTTGGGTATCTTGGCGTATTTCTTCAATGCTTTTTTGTAAACTTTGTGATCTAAGCCGATATTTGTTTTTTTCTTTAACGACTAGACCTGCGGTCATAAAATTATTCAAATGATACACAATGGCTCCACGGCTTAGATCTAATGCTTCAGCGATTTCATCACTTGTAAGACCTTCTCCTTCGGAGGTATCTTTAACAAGTAATCGAAAGATTCTTCCAGCGGTGTTGTTTTTATCTCGTTGTGAAAAGTATCCAAAGGATTGACATATAAAATCAATATCTCCAGTGAGGTTTCCAGGTGCGGGAGTTCTTACTTTTTTCAATCGAATTTTATACGCCATACTATAACTATTCTTTTAACTAGAATATAAATTTTTCGATAAATCGTTTATTTTGTTAATTTAAAGTCAACAAAAACAAAAGTTTTTTATAGTAGTAGCGATACACTATATAGTGTCAACTTAAAATTGACTAAAATAAAATAAGACTAACAATAAAGAGGTAAGATAAACATGAATAAAGATA
>JAGXLH010000158.1 GCA_018334795.1 Thermoplasmatota archaeon | reverse complement strand
TTAATCCCAGAAACCTCGAGTACGGGCATAATGAACTTCTGCTTTATGAATGTCTCTAAGAAAACGAAGTTCAGTTTCCTCTGATTTTTTAATCAATCGAGGATCATGTTTTCGAAGAATTCGAGCAGCGGTATCTGGCCCGATTCCACGTCCCATTAATGCCATAATCGCAGGTTTACCATATGATAAAACTAAACTAGCATTTTTATAAATCCGTTGCAAATCTTTCCTCTGTTGTTGAGACGATTTTTTTATTAACACATCGAATTCATCTCTTCGATAGCAAGGAAGTACTGCAATTTTAATTGCATTACACCGGGGACATTGAGGTTTTTTGGTTATTCTTCCTACATTTGATCCCCACATTTTATGACAATTCACACAAGCAAATGTAATTGATGTGTCATCTAAGCGTTTTTTTAATGCCATAAGTATTGTTCGATCAGCTCTTTTCGGCGCCATCAATCCCCTCATGGTTTCCGTTCCCGCCAGGCCAATCGGAGATAATGCTTGAATGTGAATCTTAATACTATGATCCTGAATCTTTTTTAAAATACTAGCAGTATTATCGATATCCATTCGATCCCAAACTAGTTTATCGATTGCTTCTGAAAAAATAGGCGTATGCTCAAAAAGAGCGAATAATCGTTTAACACCAATATTTTTTACATCGAAATCTTTTCGTAATGCGCCGAACTTTCTCGCAGCGTGAACCAATTGCCATCGAATATATGTTGAATTACTAATGATGGTTTGTAACAGATAAAAAAGAGATTCCGGTTTGATTGAAAAAATAATGTCTTTTATTTTCTCAGGAGGAATTCTTCCAGGCAGTTCTAATTGTATACGATATGGATCATTAGTGATACCAATGCTTTCTCCGATGGATTGTGCTAAAAAGGCTGAAATGATTCTACCGAGTGTTTCATTAACTTTTGTTCCACCACAAAGATTAATGATCATTGTTTGATCTTCAACTTCAATGGTGATTGTTTGATCATCAGGAACAATGAATCCTTTTCGAAGTTGTTTTTGCACATGGTCCTCTAATTTTTTTAATGATTGATGATTGCATGGATATTCACTGATATGTTGCTGTTCAGCAATTCGTCTTCGTAACGCTCCTACTTCCTGGGAAACGGAGAATGGAACTGGAATGTCCTCACCAGTCCATGATGGAACTTCTCCAATTTCTTTTGATTGTGAAACCAGGATTTCTTCTTCCTCTCTTTTGACGATAATCCATGGACGCCCATGTAAGATAAAACGGGCTCCTTCAAATCCATAATTTAATACAAAGCTTTCATCTAGTTTTCCAATTCGTTTTCTAGATGAAATATCTACAGCAACATATGTTTTTTCATCAGGTATCATAGAGATATTATCAAGAAAATACGTTCGAGATCGTCTTCTTTTCCCAATAACATCCTCTTCAACCCAGATGCTTCGCTGATTTCGTAATTGATCAATCAATCCATTAAATTCCACTTTTGATAAGGTATGAAATGGATAGGATCGATGGATAATTGAAAAAAGGATTTCTCGTCGGATTGACCCGTATTCTAAAGCTATAGAAATTATTTGATTTGATAAGACGGATAATGGATTTTTTCTTACAACTAATGGTTCAAGTTCTGCATGTAATGTTTTTCGTGCAATTACTAAGCTTTCTGCTAAATCCTCAGGATTCGTCGCAAGAATAATTCCCTGTGATACAGCTGTGCTTTGATGACCTGATCTACCTAATCGCTGAACGATTCTAGTGACTTCACGAGGAGAGTTATACTGAATCACATAATCAGTTTGACCAACGTCAATTCCTAGTTCCAAGGAAGATGTGCAGATCAATGCCTGTAGCTTACTTTCTTTAAATTGATCTTCAGCTTCAATTCGTGCATCTTTTGATAATGAACCATGATGAATGCCTATTGGAAAATCGGGATATTGTTGGTGAAAACGTGATGCTAAAATTTCAGCTCCATCTCGTGTGTTAATAAATAATAAGGTGGAAATGTGAGTTTCAACAAGTTTTTTACATCGGAGTAATGCACTTGCTGATGATGGATCCATAGATAATTTGGTTGATAGTTTATGATGTTCTGAAGTTATGGTTGGTAATTCTACGGTTAAATCCATTTGTTTTGTCGCATCTATTTCAACAATGGTCACTTGACGTTTTTGATCTTGTGAAAAACCACCTAGATAGGAGGCTACTTCATGAGATGAACCAACTGTTGCTGAAAGTCCGATGCGTTGGAAAGAATGATTTTTTTGTTTGGTTAATTCCTCAAGTCTTTCCATAGCAACCGCAAGTTGTGCACCTCGTTCATCATAAGCGAGTTCATGGATCTCATCGATGATAATCCAGCGAACTTTGAATAGATGAGAGCGTAATCTTTTTCCTGTAAATAAGATTTGAAATGTTTCTGGAGTGGTGATTAACATATCCGGAGGATTTCGAGATTGTTTCGCTCGTTCCTTTTTTGTGGTATCTCCATGTCTAACAGCTATAGTTATTCCTAAATTTTTTCCCCATTCAATCGTTCGTCTAAGCATATCTCGATTTAATGCTCTGAGAGGAGTAATGTAAATAATGGAAAAACCTTTTTCTTCACTTGTTTTGTTTGATTGGGTAAGAAATTGATGGAAAACAGGAAGAACAGCTGCCTCAGTTTTTCCATGTCCTGTGGGTGCAAGTAATAATACGTGATGTGCATCAATGATTGGTGGGATTGCTTTTTCTTGTGGTTTTGTTGGTTGAGTAATATTATGTGAAACTAAAAGATGTTGAATAGACGGTTGAAGTAGGGAGAATACAGAACACATAACACTCAAGAGATAAATAAAAAAAAGAAGGCTTTAATAGATTTTGGATTCTTATATTATTCGCTGTATATTGCCCCGTAGAAGACAACACCCATACCAAACCAGAAAATGGTCAATATGTAAAATACAGCGTTTAAAAATCCGATGCTTGTAGCAATTAAAAGTAAGATTAAGGGGAGTAATAAAAGAAGAAATATTGCTAAAATATTACCAACGTTTTCTGAGAGATCTATATTCATGATGTTTTTCCGCCTTTTTTTTAATATTTTTGTGGATAATAGAGATGAATTATTTAAGTTTAACCAAAAATAATAAAAAAACTGGTTTAAAAGAATTTGATCATGCTCAACCATGGATGGATTTATTCTTCTGGTTGTATGTTCTGTATGGTTCCAAGATAACTTCCATCTAGGAGAAAAAATTCACTTTTGTCTTGATTGATGATATTGTTCATCGGACCCATAATCCCATCCTTGTTTACCGCTAGTCCCCCGCATAACGGATTAAAAGCCGGAAGAATGATGATTTCAAGAGTGGGATTGAAAGAAGAATATCGTTCCTTTGTTTTTTCAAGGTTCAATCGTGTTTTCACCCAACAACTTTCATAGGTTTCGTATTTTAATCGATCTTGTAACATTACGGTGGGATGGGTATGTCCCATGAGAAGATATGATGCTTGTAACACTGATTTTTTTGGCCATCGATGACCATGAAGCAAACCAATTGAATCTAAAACCGTGCCATCTGA
>JAGXLH010000157.1 GCA_018334795.1 Thermoplasmatota archaeon | reverse complement strand
TGTTGTTTCAATTATTAAACCATCTGTTGCTATGGGTATGATCAAAAATGAAGAATTAAAACAGGTTGCATTGTTAGTTGAATCGAAATTAGAAAAAGTGTTTAATTCTCTTGGAGGCTGAGATATGTGGGGAGCATTTTAATGATAGGTTACTTAGCTGAAATTCCATCTATTTTGATGGATGCTGATGGATGGCATATGATGGATTGGGATCATCATATGGTGGATTGGTGGGGTTTTCCTTTTCTTGGTTATTGGTTCATTGGTATTGTTATTGGTGTGGGTTTATTATTGGTGTTTATAATACTTCGTAGTGAAAAAATGCAAGATGAAGAGATTATGTCTGATGCTGATAAAACTCTTGATGAACGTTATGCTAAGGGTGAGATGTCTCGTGATGAATATATTCAGGCTAAAGAGGATTTGAAGAAATTTAGGCAAAAATGATTGATTTGTTGGTTGTCTAAAAACATATAACTAACTTTCAATATCAACACACCAATACCTTGAATTATCCTAAATATATACCATATATGGTATTTTTTTAGTAGCAACATTATGTTCAAATCGAGCGAGAGATATACAGGTTCATGAAAAGGCACCAATCAATTCTGTAACCTTTTTCCAGAACCAATTGAGATATTAGTTATAAGGAAAAAACAGTAATTTTTACCAGTAAATTCGTGCTCACATCCTGACGGGAGCATAATAATATTTTAGTAATTGTTTATAAAGTTATTAATCAGTTTTTTTCTAAAGTGAATGTGAGTGATTAATCCAACTCTTGCGTATCTGAATTAATAATTTTCCAATGTCCACTTTTATCACTGCCTATTCTTTTTACCAATCCTTTTTCTCGGAGATCTTTTACTTGTCTAATTATCGTTCTTCTACTTTTATTAACAATTTCTGCTAATTCGTCATAAGTAATCCCAGGTTTTTTTCTCATTTCTTTGAGTATCTTTTTTTGAGTGTCATTTACAGTGACATTTACAGTGACATCTTCAATGTCACCCATCCGTTGTTGATAACACATGTTGTAACTCATTTCAGAAGATTTAAATACTTACCTATTCCTTTTTTATTGAGGGATTATTCATTAATAAGATAGCACTGTTTCTTGTTTTACTCTTTTTTTTAGAGCCTGTTTATGCAACTGGAACATTAGATGAATCGATGTGTCCTGAATGTGGAGAACTTATAGATGCCGAAGTTGAATCACCAGGTATTTTAGGATATGAAGGCGAGAGTCAAAAGCTTTTATGTAAATATAACGATAATTTCTGGATTTATTTTTATTCTTTTGAAACAGCAGCGGATGCAGAAGCTTTTTATAACTATGAACGAGGGAAAAGTGATGAATTCATCGAGTTAACTGATCCTGCTGTCCAAGATTGGTTACAGATGAATTACATCCCTTCTGACACGAGAAAACCAGATAACATGCACTGCGAACTATGTGGTGTCAATCAGTGTGAATGTGAAGGAGGATACTTCCATGATGGAACCATTGCTGGACATATCTACGCAAGTGTAACACAGAAAAGCAATACAGAAGACGTTACCAGAAATGATGTTTATCAAAAAATACAGAGTATTCAGGCTTGTATGAATGGCACGGAACCAGAACCAGAAGAAACGAATCTACAAGTGAACATAGCAGATCATCCATTAAAAAACATGAAAGTAATCATTGAAGATGAAGAATATACTACAAACAATGAAGGAATGGTTACAATCCCTGAAAATGGATCAGTTACCTTGCAATTTAGTTATGTTGATGATAATCCATATTTTTCAATCTATATTGATACAGAAAAACATCCGTTTGAAGTTATCCTTACTATTAAAGAGGGAAAGATTAAGAAAGCCGTCTTATATTCAGGAGAAAATGTAAGTTTTTGGCCTTCCAAGATAAATTTAAATCTACCTATTGAAGATTTTGATTTCAATAAGATTGATGATAATCCACTAATTCCTGAATCTGCATTACGATATATACATTTCACGGAAGCCTTAGAGTTTTACCAAGAATTAGGGGTAACATTTGATAAACCAGTTAAAATAATCCTCGGTGCATCTATTGGCAAATTAAGCCTACCAATACCAATAAAAGCTGTTTACTTGGATTACAAAATAATTATGAATAAAAAGGCAACTCTTTATAGTAATTGGCGACCTTTTATAGAATATCATGAATTCTCTCATTACGCCATGAATCAGATGTATGGTGATGATCTATTTAAGGAGATGACAAAAAGTCCGAATCATGGAGGATTTGCCAATCCCACTACGACCGATTCCTGGATGGAAGGATTTGCTGCTTTTATGGCTGTTGTCATTGCTAATCATTATGACCGATGGTGGGCTGAAGGACCCCTTGAAAAAAGTCCTGCGGGTTATCCAATGGCCGGAAGCCTAGATACAAACTATCGTGCTTGGATGTATGAAGGAAGAGCAGAAGAATACGCAATAGCATCACTCCTCTGGGATTGCATCGATAGTGAAGAAAAAAAGTTTTATGCTAAAGGTGTATGGTCATTATCAACTAGTCAGGTTTTTGGTGACTTCTTCTTTGATGGTTGGGATCATAATAACGATGGGATTGCAACCCGTGAGGAAATCTCTATAGGTGTACTGTTGATGTTATTTGGAGATCCTATTGACTCTGTTATTTATCCACCTAATATAATCCTGATTGCTGGGGTAACAGAAGACTTAGGGGATTTTGATATTGAACCGGATATGAATATTTTTGAAACATATGATGATGGTGACGACATCTTAAATGAGGATGAATTAGAGAATATGGCTGAGATAATTGATAATGGTTATTATCAGAAACCATATAAAATTGCTGATAAATGGATCGAGCTGTACGATGATGATGGGAACGGGAATATCTCTTTAGAGGAAGCAAAGAAAATTCTCAAAGTACATGAAATCATTATGGATCTTCAAGGGAAGAACAGTACTGCTGATTGGGATGATATTAAAACATGGTTGGACAGCGAATATTTAGCACCATTTATGGGAAAATTAATAAATAAATTCTGTATGGGACTTCCTGATGATGGGTGGACAAGAGATGAATTTGATAGCTACATCCTAAAAAATGTGACACGAGAGGATGATGATTATACAAATTGGAGTTTTGAAAAGTTATGGGGGGAAGTGTTAAGCAGGAAACATAAGGATTTTAGCTCTGTTCTATATTGGTTTCCGATTGAAAATGAGGAAGAACGCAAAGATTTATTTTGGTTGCTTAGGTTACATGGCATGTATCAGAAAAAACTGAAAGGAAACGGTGTGTATGATTCCGGTGAAGCCTACAATGATACAAACAATAACCAAAACTGGGATCCTGGTGAACCATTTATTGATTATCCGCCAACATGGACAATCAGTCCTGGAGATATCTATGGTTCACCCAGCAACTACCAACGAATCGGAAGGAACAGTACGCCATATTTTAAAGGCCAATACATAAAGACCCCAGATGGCGAATACGACATCAGCTATATCATAATGAATGGATTTAACATTACTGATGTGATCGTTTACAGTGCTGAAAGCGAGGATGGCATGTTATATGTTCCTATCCCTCC
>JAGXLH010000042.1 GCA_018334795.1 Thermoplasmatota archaeon | reverse complement strand
CTTCAGATGGATCAAGACGCGTGGTAAGAATCAATGGTAAATCCATCTTTCCACCACGTTTATCAGGAATATATTCATGTGAAAAATTAAGTAACGCATCCATGAGAAGCATGAGGCCATCTTCATCGCCATCACAGCGAATCTGTATTAACTGATTATGCCAATAAATAGCTTTATCCTGTAGTTTTTCACCTTCAACATCCAAACAATACGTGTTATCATTTTTTACAGGGATATGTTCGATTTCTGTGACAAAATCAAACGTATAATCAGAATAAGAAATCGCAGGATAATACTCCATTTCATATTTTATTAACCGTCTGGCCGAAGCAGGTTTTGAAGATGTCATATCCATTGCGCGTTTCCTCTTCTTTTTTGAAATAGGTTTAACAAAATTTGAAAATCTATATTTATCTTCACCAGTTAGAACAAGATGACACAGTATATGTTTCACCGGTTTTTTCCCGAGCTCCTTATATCTTTCCAATACTGTTCTTCCAGGCAAACGTTTTTTGGTTTTTAGAAAACGAGTGAAAATATTTTCTCTTAATAAAAGATTTGCAATTCCTTCAAGTAACGTCTGAGAAACGGAATAAAACGTTACTCGATCCGGATGTAAACTGATAGATCCGTCACCATCAAAAAATGCAGAAATAAATTGTTGAACAGATTCTTTATTTCCTTCATAAATTAAGTTTGGTACCTTCTTACCATACGCTTTTTTACCTGCGCCCCAGACTCTTGTAAATAATGTGTATAATAGTTTTGATGAATACACAATTTTTGAATCATTTTCGTATGGCTTCAGTGAAAATAGATCTTTCATTTTTGTTTTTAAATAATCTCGCAAATCTTTATCACACAATCTAAAAGAAATCTGATGAGCACTTTTATTTGATCGACCCCACCCTTCTGCACAATACATACCTAAAACCCAAAATAAAGATGGGATGTCTTTGATATAAATCGGAAGATTAACATGATCTCTTCTAAAACCTAAACCTGCAGTATTTGGTAAATCATCAAAATTAATATTCGTGTTTTCACAAATTTTATTGAAATGAAGTAAAGGAATACTTTTATACCATTTAGATAAACTTATCTTAAGATTACCATCGATACCACATATGTCTATTACTCTATCACGACCAATTTTTTTGACAATTTTTTTGAAAAAAAATCTAGCATTTCTAATTTTAATATCTTTTAAAATATCAGTAGGAAGGCTCACTAAGATTTTAGCCAAATTTAGTTTATGAAGTGATGATTCATATGGAATATGTGTAGCAAGTGGTAATCTATCACCGTTCTCCACATCTATTGCTTTTTTAATTTTTATTTTATCATTGAAAATTATCGCTACATTGTGATCAGGCGTAACCTTAATCTCCCTATTTGTTGATGTTTTAATCCTTACCCAGGCATCCGTTTTTCCTCTTATGAAACAAGTTATTCTTTTTTTAACAAGTTTACCTGATGATCTATCCAATGCATACGCATATAATTTCTCTGATGGACTAACATCGCATTTTACGGTACCAAATGAATCAATCTTTTTAATCTCCCTTTCTTCCATATTCGTATCTACAATAGGACCAATTTCATCAGTGATAAATTTCTTATCTTTATCGTCATAAATATACACTTTTTGAGAGGTAATATAACAATTCCGTCGTTTTGCTGCATGATAATATGGATGGGAAAAACATACTTTTGCATCGGTAAATCCAATGATTCGTGCAAGTGATCCGCCAGAGGTGTGAGGTGCAAGGCCAATGACTAAATGTCCAGTGAGATCTTCGATTTTTCTGATGTTGTAAAATTTTTCCATTTGGTAATATCTAACGAGAAGGTCATCAACGAATTGGGCTACTTTCATGAAATATTCAGCACATGATGTTGCGATTACTACGTCTTGGACTTTGAGCTCACAGATTTGATCGTAATCTTTTAGTGGTTTTCCTTCGATGTCATGAGTATATCCAAGTTTTTTGAGTTTTTCAATTGAGACGTGGAGTTCTTTTGGTTTGAAGTGAGTGAGTGGTGCATCGGTCATATCGAATCTGATGGTGCCGTCTTTGAACACGCTGACTTCATGTTTTGCTCGAAGAATTCCTTTTTCAACTGGTTCGGGTGTTTTGTGTTTTGAAATGGTTCCTTGTACTCCTTTAATGGTGTCTGGGAGCCGGCGTATTTTGAGATGTTTTCTTGCATGGATGAGTTCTTCTTTTATGTTGATGCTATGGATTTCAATGCGGCCTTCAACTGGTTCGGTGTGTCCTCCGCAGTCACACATGATTTTATAGGTGTTTTTTTCACATTTGGTACAAATTCTTTTTCCTGCGTCTACTTCGATTGTTTCTTTTTCAGCGGCTTTACTGAATAATCGTTGATTTGTTCCATAGTTTCCTAGTGGGAAAAGCACGTGTGGTGGTGGTTTCATTTTTCGTTCTGCTGCTTTTTCAGGTCGTCCCATGCGTGTACCAATTCGGATTGGTGCTCGTGGTCGGATAGTAATCTTGGATAGTTTTGAAACGTATTCCACGGTGGATTGTTGATTGTCTGGTGTTTCTTTTTCAATGAGTTGGTATTGATCTGTTGTTGTAATTTCATTATTTTGTATTGTTAATCCTAAGCAATGAAGGAGTGGTTGTGCATATCGGGTGGTAATGATAGTGTTTTCTTGTTTGGTGTGAAAAATTCCAAGTATGGTGATGATTTCTTTGATGGTTTGATCGAGTGGTATGCTAAGTTGATTTGATTCGGTGATGCTTCCGTGTTCTTTGATGTACTTTGCTAGTTTTTGTATATCTTTGATACTGCTGTCATGCCAGAAAAGGTTATGATCTGGATGAAGTGGAATATCATATGTTTTTGAAAGAAGAAGTGCTTGATCAAAATCTGGATGAATGAGATGTATTGGTTGTTTTAGTTCTTTTTCGATGTGTTGTTGTGTTTGCGCGTCTGCTTTTTTGATTTGATCAAGGGTATTTTTTTCTGGTAACAAGTTAAGAGTTTTTTGTAGGTCTTGTATCCACCATTCATGGGTATAGGATGCATCGGGTAGATTTGCATTGTTTTCTAAGAATTCACCATAGGGAATCAGAATTTCTCCGAAGTCTACGATTTGTTTGACACTTGCTAAATCGACGTCTTCTGGGTTTTGCAGTTGTATAAGGTCTCCATTGTGTTTTAACACGATTGGTCCGTCAAGTTCATCGCATGGTGTTCCAATGGTTGCTTTACCAGGCCGTTCCATTTTCATTTGAGTTCCAATTGCGATGAATTCATCGGATAATGCCATAGCTGCTGGGCTGAGCGCGGTTGATGCAAGACCAGCGGTTCGTGCTCGTCCATAACGAAGGCGGAATCCACCTGGTCTTGATGGATGACCAAAAACGGGTCTTCCCGCGATGACTTCTCCAATGTATTTCGTGGATGGAAGAATGTCTGGAATTATGTTTTTTTGGTCGTTTTTGGGTTCTTCTTTTTCTTTTTTGTTTCCCTTTTTTTTGTTGACGAAATGATCAAGGAAATCCCATCCTTCTAGTTTGAGTTTGGTAACGTGTTTCATCAGTTTTGGTGCTTTTAAACACAGTCCTTCAGCGATAACTAAGCATGCTCCTCCTCGAAGGCGGTTTGATTCAACTCGGGGAAGATCACGGTATCCGGTGACCTCTTCTTTTTCCGTGCCTTCTCCATTTATGCAAATGGGACATTGAGATACGATTTGGTCGATTTCATCAACGCTAGGAGTATATTGCAAGTGTTGTGCTCGTTTGTACAAGGGGATTTCTTCTTTGTATCGTTCAATTTCTCCTTTGGTTGGTTGATAACTATTAATGCCTAATTCTCGTCTCACAACATCAGCGATGAGCACACTCATTGCTTGTCCTGTTCCACCTGCACTTCTGATTGGACCTGAGAAATATAAATCTACATAGTTTGTTCCATCATTGTTTTCACCGAGTTTGACATCTGCGATTCCTTCAAGTGGAGCGACAAGTACTCCTTCGGTGAGGATTGCTAGACCTGTTCGTACGGCTTGATCAAGTGATTTATCAGTGGATGGAAAGGTGTAGTTTTCTCCATTTGAAATGTAACGGGCGATTTCAAGTGATACTAGTTCTCGGTTTCCGATTTCTTTGGTGACTTCTCGAATTTTTGGTGCGATGTTTTTTGGTCCGACAAGTTCCTCTACTCGTGCGGCAAGGTCTTTTGCTTGTGGGATTTCCACGCTATATGTTGGATCAAATCCTTTGTTTCGCGCGGTTTCAGCGATTTCGTAGCAGGAATCGATTTCTTGTTGTAAGTTTTTAAAATAATCATTCATTTCTTTACTCACCGCAACGGTTTCAGGGGAATCATCAGTTGATGTCATACGGTTTTATTTTCTCCACCATTTTTTTTAATTAGATTTGTTTGTTGAAATCCATCATGGTTACTTTTCCATGTTGCAAATCTGCAATCGGTAGTTTTGCTGGATCTGGAATGAAATTCAGCATTTTTTGATAAGATGTTTGTGCTTGCCAACTGGATGCGTTAACCAGGGTCACTCCACGGTATTCTCCAAGATTGGCAAGGTGAACGTGTCCGGTTACAAAGATGTCTGGGACACGATTGATGATCATGTAATCTTTATGTTCTGGTGCAAGTGGGGTGTATCCACCGTACATAGGTGCGAGATGATGTTTTTGAAGCATGACTTTCATGACTTCTACTGGTTCATTGTATTTTAATCGTTGAATGTTTGTTGCAAAATCCATGAGGCTTTGTCCATGATAGGATAATATTTCTACGCTGTGAATGGAGAATTGTGCAGGGTTTCCAATGAAGGTTGCATCTGTTGAATGAAAGAGTTTTTGTATGTTTTTATCAAAAGCTGGTTGTGGTTCAGCAGGACGGACGGCATCATGATTTCCTGGTTGTATGATCATTGAGATGTGATCGGGGATTTTTTCTAGTTCTGTTGCAAGTGCTTCGTATTGTTTGTATAAATCAACGATGCTTAGCTCCTTGTCCTGGTTTGGATACACACCAATGCCATCAACGATGTCACCGGGGATGATAAGATATTTGATTTTTCCTGCGACTTGTTTTTGTCTGCTGTTTCCCATGTTTCCATTGATCCATTTTAAGAATGCATTCCATTGTTTTCCCATGAATTCTTTACTTCCAATATGGATGTCTGAAAGGAATGCTGCATGTATGGGTGCGTTTGCTTTGTGTCTTCGATTGTTGAGGCTGATATCAGGGTAGATGATGTTGTCAACGAGAAATAAGTCTCCATGTTTGCTTAGGTTTCCAGTGATGCCTATGATTTCGTCAAGGACTAAATCTTCAGCAAGTGGAAATGCGTCTCGATTGTTTTTGAGAACGATGCAGTTGAGTGTGTCACTGTCATCTTCAAGTTCTAGAAAGATGTGTCCGTTTTTTGTGGTTCGGTAGTTTTCAACGATACCGATGAGTTGGATGTCGTCTAATCCTGCTTTTTTCACTCGTTTTATGGGGATGACATGAGATAGTTCTCTTCGTTGTCCTCTCAGTAGATTTCTGAGGACGTCGAATCGATCTGCGAAAAGTTTTGCAAAATCAGCAGTGGTTCCTTCACTGATACTGTTACCAGTGATATCTTGTATGATTTTGATGTCTGAGTCATAGTCTTTGGCATCTGGATGCCAGTTTGAGGGGGAATAAATGGGTTCTTTGATCATGGTACTTGCTGTGAGTGGCATTGAATTTGTTTGTGGAGAAGTAGAAGTTAATATTTTTTGATCATGTATTTCTCCGTATTCATTTTCTTCAGGTGGTGAGACTGATTCATCTGGTTTTGGAGGTGTTGGAGGTGCAGTTGTTAAAGGGATGAGTTGTTGTTCTGCTTCTTTGACATGATTAATAGTGAGAACGAGAGGATATTCAGTGATATTATTAGCAATGTTTTCGCAGAATTGTTCTGGATTATTTTTTGATAGAAGGTACTCTAAGGTATCAGGTTGAATTAGTGTACCATGTTCTGAGAAGAGTTGTATAATTGATTTCATCTTTCCCTTGTTCCACCCATCTTTAAAAAGCAGTAGTGTGCATTTGAAATTGTGGAAAAAAAGATATGCAGTTTCTAGTTTTTAGTATTGCGGTTTGGTAAGGTTTTGAGTATGCTTCTGTTGCCTCAGGATGGGATGTAAATTATGAAATGTTTGCCTTGATGAAACACTCACATAAATAGTATTCTACAAAAACAATATAAATATGTGAAGTTGATATCTTTTTTTGTTAAGAAAAGTGGATTGTGGCTTATGATCTCAATGCAAATCTATAAACAGGGTAATGATCTTTTGATTGGTGCTTGTGATGAACATCTTCTTGGAAAAACGTTTTCGGAAGGAAAGTTTCATCTTTCTGTTGAAAAAAAATTTTATGATGGTGAACGTGTGGAAACTAAGGTATTGAAACGATTTTTAAAAGATGCAACTATTGCTAATCTTGTTGGAGAGGAAACAATCAAGTGTGCTGTTGGTATGGGCCTAGTTTCTGAGGATTGTATCTTACGAATCGATGGAGTACCTCACGCGCAAATGGTGCGTATGATTTGATATCTCATCTATCTATATTATGTTTCTTTATTTTAAAAATATAAAATTTGTATGCAGATATATTACTGATTTAATGATTTGATTTTTTGAATGATTTCATCATAATGGCTCCCTTTCCAGTAAATTTTATGGCAGTTTGGACAGATCCAAAATGTTTCATTTGTTTGATACACGTTTTTAGGAACCTTATCTTTTACTTGTTCTCTATCTATAGAGATGAGTTTTGTATTGCAAAGTGAGCAGCGTGAAAGAATTTGAGTTGTATCAACAGTTGTATTGTCTAATACTTTGTTGAGTTGTTCATCAAGATCGCGGGTAAAAACTGGTATGACTCTGATGTCTTTCTTTTGAGCTCGAAGGATGAGTTCTTTATCTCGTGTGACTAGGATTCTGTTTTCTTTTTTTGAAATTTCTAAGAGTTTATCATCTTGAATTGATTGTGTTGCATAAAACGTGTCTATGCCGCAGAATCGCAACCATTTTGCAAGTGTTCCAAGCATTTGATCAACTAGGAATTTCATAATTATCAACTATGTTTTAAGTTAATCAAACAAATAGTCTATGAATCATTTTTTTAATTGATAATGAAGTAATAATCCATCGCCAACTGATTTCGTATCGATGTGTTGTAACTTAATAAAATCTTGTGAATGTTTAAAACCATTTCCCATCGCCATAGTTGGTGTTTGTTTTCCGCCGATAATCAATGAACCAACATATACATATAAGTCATCAACGAGATGATTCGTTATAAAATTCCAAATAACCGTTCCTCCACCTTCAACAAGAAGTGAAGTAATTCCAAGATCACATAATTTTTCTCCTAGTTCTCTAAGATTAAACACTCCATTGTTAGTAGGAAATGGTAACACGGTCACATTCTCTCTGTATGTTTTTGAAATAGTTGTGTTTTCATCAACAACAATAATTGTTTTTGCTTTGTCACTGACAATTAACGCAGTTTCAGGAGTTTTATTTTGAGGATCAAGAACAATCCGAATTGGTTGATTCAAACAGGATACATATCGTTCTTTTACTGTAAGTTTGGGATCATCATTAATCACAGTATTAATCCCAACCAAAACAGCATCAACCTTGTTGCGTAATTGATAGACTCGTGCCATATCTTCTTCAGAAGAAATTCGGACTTGTTTACCGGTAGCTGAAGCGATTTTTCCATCAAGTGACATTGCACAATTAATAATAATTTTTGGCCGATTCATAATCATTCACTTATCTTTTGGATATAACGGACAATCTGGATTATGTTCTGGGCAATACCCTTTTGACTTACAAGGTGGCCCAGCATCTTTAAAGATTCCAGGTGCTTCTTTTTTTACCAGTTTCAACATTTTATTTGCGAGTTTTCTAATCTCCCATTGTGCATGAAGGCAACAACGAAGTTCAAAAAAATTGAGTAAAGACCGAGCGTTCATGGTAACCATAATGTTTGTACATGTTGCATTAGGTAGTACATAACGAGCATCTTCAGCAGGAATATCCATTTTTAACAATTCATTATATTGATCCCAAATAGTTTTCATTGTTTGTTCATAGGCTTTTTTCATATCCTTGTTTTTCGAAATTTTAGGCGGAGTGATAAAACAAGGTTTTTCCAAATTCACATATCGTTGGCTTTGTTGTGCGTAACTAGCGATTCGATGCCGAACCAGTTGATGAGTTAAGGATCGGCTTACGCCACTGATTGCAAATGTGAATGAGGCATGTTCAACAACACTTGTGTGACCTAGTTTCATAACTTGATCAAGTATTGCATTGAGTTCTTTGTCTGATGATTGTTCAAGTTCATTTGTTGACGTATTACTATGTGTTAATTTTGCAGCAAGAGCCGGTAATCGTTCTGGACGAGGGGTTACTCCAAGTAATTGAACATCCATGATAAAATACTCCCATGTAGCAAATAAAAATCTTGTTTAAATGTTTTTGTCACTTCCCACAAACACGTTTACAAAATCTTTTTTTAAAAACGAAAAAAATGACCATTTATCTCTGTTTTCAAGGGCATTATATGACTCCTTAAAAAACCATAACCTTTTAAAAAGTGTGTGGATTACCCTTTCTGAACAATTGTTTAGGAAAGCGAAGGGGTAAAACACTATGCTTGCATTTGTGATTACAACAATCGTATGTTTCATCACCTATCTTCTATTTACAACTGGAAGTGGTGATATAGCTGGTCTTTGGAGCATTGAAGAATTACTTATTGGACTTATTCTCTCGCTCATCACTGGTTTCATCAGCCAAACTGTTTTTGTCAAAGATGAGGATGTGCGAATGGCAAATCCTTTGAAATGGTTACTATTCTTGGTTTATGCTATTGGTCCTTTTTTTGTGTCATTGGCAAAAGCAAACGTTGATGTTGCTTATCGAGTGATAACTGGTAAAATCAATCCAGGTATTGTTAAAATTCATCCTAATCTAAAAACTGATCTTAGTGTGACAATACTTGCGAATTCGATTACGTTGACACCAGGTACGCTCAGTGTCGATATTGATGAGGAGAACAATGATTTGTATATTCATTGGATCAACGTTGATGAACAGGCAATCAAACAAACACCTATTGACTGTAAATATGTGTGTGGATCATTTCCACAATGGATACGGAGGATTGCTGAATGATGCCATTAGCAGATGAATATCTAATTGTTTTGATTATTTTATCACTTGCTATCGTAATGGCTATGATCAGAATTATTCTTGGACCAACTGCTCCTGACAGAGTAGTTGGGCTTGATACCATTAATACCATCGTGATTGTTTCCATGGTAGTATTTGGTGCTATTTTTGAACAAGTGATTTACATTGATGTTGCTATTGTGTATGCCCTGTTATCATTTGTTTCAACGTTATATATTGCTAAATATCTTCAAGGAGGCGAATACTAATGATAACTATTATTACTGGAATAATTTACGTTCTTCTTGGAATTGGAGTTTTTTTTAATATACTTGCATCTATTGGATTACTTCGATTTCCTGATGTGTACACTCGTCTTCATGCAGGAACGAAATGTACCACGTTTGGATCAATCTTTATTATTGGATCGGTAATTATTCTTGGATTGCGATCATGGTATTTCGGGGATGTAAACGGATCGGTTCTGGCGATTCATAGTATGGGTGCATTACTTGCTATTTTAGTGACTAATCCAACTGGTGCTCATGCGATTGCTCGAGCAGCTCATAAAAGTGGGGTGAAACCTGCTCAAGCTGTGATTGATACGTTAGAAAAGGAGGATAATTCATGATATTACTCGATGCAATTCATATTATACTTCCGTTGCTTATGATCGTTTCAGCACTTATCGCAGTGTATTTAAAAGATTTAGTTGCAGCAACCATTGCACTTGCTTCTATGAGTTTGTTGTTATCATTAGAATTTTATATTTTACAAGCCCCAGATGTGGCTATTGCTGAAGCTGGTGTTGGTGCAGCATTAACCACTGCGATTTTGATTCTTGCGATTAAAGCAACCAAACGTACAGAAGAGGAGGAGGAATAAAATGATGAATCAGCGAAATATACTTGCTGCTGCTTTTCTAACCATTGTAGCCGTATTTTTAATGTTTAGTGCACTGTTCATGCATCCCTTCGGAGAGCCGACGAGTCAGGCGATGGATCAATATATTATTGATAATACAGTTGGAGAAACCGGTGCGAATAATGGTGTGACTTCTGTGGTGTTTGATTACAGAGGTTTTGATACACTTGGTGAAGCAACGGTATTGTTTACGGCGGTTGCTAGTGTTGTCATGCTCTTTCGGAGGTTAAAAAAATGAAAGGAATGTCAACTATTGTGAAAACTATTGCTAATATTGGTTTTCCAATTATCACTATTTATGGGCTTTATGTCATTGCTCATGGCCATTTGACTCCTGGTGGTGGTTTTCAAGGCGGAGCAATCGTTGCTTCAGGTCTTGCCTTATTAGCTGTTGCTCATGGTACAAGTTGGGTTGAATCAAAGGTTAAAGAACATGATTTATCTATGCTTGAAAGCCTAGGGGCCTTAGGATTCATTGGTCTTGCATTCCTTGGTTTATTAATGGGTGGTGCGTTCTTTTCAAATTTCTTAGTAGATACTTCGATGTTATTTGGTGCGATACCAGTTGATGGAGCAGCCAATATCAACACTGGTGGCACACTTCCATTGATGAACTTTGCGGTTGGTTTGAAAGTAATCGCTGGGCTTTTTGCCATTGTTCTTGTGATGGCTATTGCAACAAATAAGGAGGAGGATTAATTATGATAGCTAATATTCCATATCTTACTGTTGCAGGACTTATTATCATTGGTTTATACACCTTGCTTTTTAAAAAGAATCTTATCAAAATGGTGATTGGTATCACCATTCTTCAAAGTGGAGTAAACTTGTTTTTAATCACCCTTGGATATAGAATGGGTAGTGTCGCACCAATCTTTACGGGTAATGCTGATAACCCGGTGATGTCATATCCGGTTCCACAAGCATTAACGCTTACAAGTATTGTGATTGGTGTCGCGGTTCTTGCATTGATGCTTTCATTAGTGATTCATATTTATCGACATCACGGATCATTACATGTTTCAAAACTGGGAGGTGATGATCAATGAATATTGTTGATATGTTACTGACTCATGCACCTGCATTAACTATCGCTATTCCGCTTCTTGGAGCATTTCTCACTCCACTTATTAGTCGAGTAAGTGAAAAAGGAAGGAATATCTTTGCGATCATCATTGTTGGCATTACTGCCTTATTTGTGTTTTTGATGGCTTCTGAAATCTTAGCTAATGGTCCGATGACCTATGTGTTTGGATCTACTGCTGCAACCGTACAGCAATCAACAGTGATTCGGATTTTATTTGAAGTGGATGCATTAAGTATTTTCATGGCGATTATAGGAATCATTCTTTCCTTTGTCGCCGTAGTATACTCCTATGCATTTATGGAGAAAAACACAGGATTAGATAAATATTACACATTGTTATTGCTGATGACCACAGGCATGCTTGGAATGATGCTTACTGGTGATATGTTCAACTTTTTTGTATTCTTAGAAATAACCTCAATTGCATCAGCAGCACTGGTTGCATTTTGGACAAATAAAGCAAAAGCAGTAGAAGCTGGCTTCAAATACATCGTGATTAGTACTATCGGTGCCTTGTTTGTCTTGTTTGCAATTGCGCTGTTGTATGGTCAATATGATGCATTGAATATGGCAAAAATCGCTCAAAGCCTTGGAATCTCTGGATTTACCTTTATTGATAAGATCGCGTTAGTCTTATTTATTGCAGCACTTGCCATGAAAGGAGGATTAGCACCAATGCATATGTGGCTTCCTGATGCATATGGTCAAGCACCTGCATCTATTTCATTGTTACTCATTGGTGCCACACAAGCCAGTTTGTATGGATTATTCCGCATTGTTTTCACCGTTTATGGTGAAGTGATAAGTCTTCCAGCAATTTCCATAGGATGGATTCTTGTGTTACTTGGTTTAATTACCATGCTCATTGGCGTGATCATGGCCATTATTCAAACGGATTTCAAACGATTAATCGGTTACGGCGCAGTAGCAGAACTTGGATATATGGCACTAGCAGTGGGAACAGGTCTTACTATCGTTGCCAACGCTGATCCAAATATCACCCTTCAAACAGCACCATTTGCAATGAAAGCAATTACTGGTGGATTATTCCATGTGATCAATGATGCATTAGACATTGGATTATTGTTCTTAGTGGCTGGTGCGGTATATTATGCAACCAAGGAAACATCATTGAACAAGCTAGGTGGTCTAGCTCGAAACATGAAGTACACAACCATCTTTTTCATTATTGGTCTGCTTGCAGTTTCAGGACTGCCTCCATTCAATGGATTTGCTTCAAAATTGTTGATTTATGAATCAACGTATCAGTTAAATCCAATTCTTTCCATTGTTGCTATTTTATCAAGCATTCTGTTACTTGCAATCTTTGTAAAAGTCCTTCATTCCGTGTTTTTAGGACCTGCGCTTCCAAAATATGAAACAGTTCGTGAGGTGCCAAAAAGTATGCTGTTAGCAATGGCTGTGATTGCTGGAATTATCATCGTGTTTGGTTTATTCCCACAAGTTATTGTTACTAATCTTGTTGAACCAGCAGCAAATGCACTGGTGAATAATAGTGGGTATTTACAATGGTTAACAGGAGGGTTCTAAGATGATTGAGATGATGCTTGAAACATTTGAAACAGGAACTGGTTACTGGCACCCCCTTGTTTGGGTGACTGCATTTGTAATCATTTTTCTTATCGTCTACATTATTCGTGGATTTGGAGAAAAAAAATATAAGAAAGGAACGGGGCAAACCCAAGCGTTTCTGTCAGGTAATAAAGAGTATGATAAACAACTCATGCATGTGCAATCCAGTAATTTGTACTGGGGTTGGACTGAAGCGTTGAAATGGATTATTGATGTACTCAAAAAGATGCATACTGGTAATGTGAGTGATTACGTGCTTTGGTTTGTGGTAGTTATGGGAATTCTTCTTCTTTTCGTGGGGTTGATGTAAAATGGATATTGCAAGTATTTCGATGACGGTTTTAACCGTTCTTCTCGGAGCAATTGGTGTTACTCTCGTTGGAATCTTTTTAGGATTATCATACAAAGGAATTGATCGGAAAATCGCTGCTCATATGCAAGGTCGTATTGGTCCACCGTTGCGTCAGCCATTCCTTGATGTGCGCAAGTTACTAGTTAAAGAAAATATTATTCCTGAGAACGCGATTGGATGGTTGTTTAATTTAGTACCAGTTCTTGGTCTTGGAGCAGCCATTAGTATTCTTTTGTATCTTCCAATTGGTGGTCTTCCATCAGTTCTTGATGGTTTTGTTTCTGCAAAAGGAGATCTACTGGTTATTCTGTATTTACTTATTCTACCATCACTTGCTATGGTTATTGGTGGGTTTGCATCAGGATCTCCATATGCAACAGTTGGCGCGCAGCGTGAAATGACAACTATGATTGCCTATGAATTTCCACTAGCTATTATCATTGTGAGTCTTGCCTGGCGGTTAAGTCTTGTTGAAGGAGCAGGAAATGTATTTGCGATATCAACCCTAGTAAGTACACCGATTTGG
>JAGXLH010000041.1 GCA_018334795.1 Thermoplasmatota archaeon | reverse complement strand
TCATAACACAGGTCTTATTCATCAACGAATTTCACATCTAAATAATGTGTGCTACATGAAATACATGGATCATAAGCTCGAACCAGCATTTCTAAGTTCAACGTGATTTCATCTTTAGGTTTTTCTAAAAGGTCCGGTGCAAAGACTTCCATGTCCTTTTGAATATTGTTATGATTTTGATTCGTTGGAATCACACAATTTGCTTTGGTGCAAATACCTTCTTTGTTATAGGTATAATCATGAAATAGAATACCCCTTGGTACTTCAATAGCTCCAACACCACGACCTTTCTTGATTACAAACTTTGTTGGTTTTTCATCACACTTCAAACCTTGATCCAAAATGGTGTCAATAAGTTGAATGCTATCTTCAACGGAATGAACATATTCAACGATTTGTGCGATATTGTTCATGAATGGATTATAGTTTATTGGTTGTAAATCAAATTTTTTGGCTAGTTCCTTAGCTGAAGGACTGAGTAAATCAGCATTTAAATTAAATCGAGCTAATGCTCCAACCATATAACTTTCCCGGTTGTGCTTAGTATACTTTGCTGTGGACTGAGGAACAACAAATTCATTGACCACGGATTCATAATCTTTTACTGGATGCGTACCCGTATCAGTTGATCCAACAATACCATCATACAATGCATATTCATCTTTACTAGTAAGACCAATGTATTCTGTTTCCCGAGTGAAATGCGGTAGCATGTGAGCATTATCTAAAATCACATTTGCCACTTCAGTACATGTTGGAAGACTCTCTACTAACCGTTTTTTTAGATTCTGTAATTGTTTTTCCGAAGGAATTTCAGAAAAACCACCAGGGACAAGACTAATTGGATGAGTGGTTCGTCCACATAAAAGTTCGCTCATTTCATTAGCAAGACGATGTAGTCTAATGATTTTTTTAACGGTTTCAGGAGCTGAAGAAATCAATGGAAAGACACTCCCAACTTTAAATAAATCAGGAGCAACAAGATAGCCTACATGTAAAATATGACTCTGCATGTTTTCTCCATGCAATGCTATTTTTCTCAATAGTTTAGTTTGTTTGGAAATCTTAATATCCATTGCATTCTCAGTTGCTTTTAATGAAGCAAGTGCATGACCAATGGAACAAATCCCACATATTCGAGAGGTAAGATGAGACAATTCAGTATATGGTCTATTTCGTACAAATGATTCAAAAAAACGAGGAGCTTCAGAAACTTGCCATTCTATTTTTTTCACATCTCCATTCTTTGCATTAAGCACAATGTTTCCATGACCTTCCACTCGTGTGAGATGTTCAACATTAATGGATACTTCTTTTGCAGCGCTCATTTTGATTCCTCCTTTTCTTTTTCAACATACTTATAGGTAAACATGGTTTTCCGATGCATAATCTCATCAGCAGACAAGCCACAATCTTCAAGCACATCTATTTGAGCTCGTTCATGAGGATGACTAATATATCCTCGACAGGCCTCACATTCACTTCCGTGAGATGGACAAATCGCTCCACAACCCGCCCGAGCAATTGGGCCCATACAGAACTTTCCAATAGTAAACAAACAAATGTTTTCTTTCTTTTTACATTCAACACAAACAGGATAATCAGGTATTGGAGGTTTTTTTCCATGAATCAATGCGACCAGGACTTTGATAAATTCTGTTCGATCAATGGGACAACCCGGAATCACATAATCAACTTTGACGACTTCATCAACAGCTTTATGATGAGGTTTTTCAAAAAACTCATTTTTATTAATATCCTTTTCTTTAGCGTCCGGGTAAACCTCTTTAAGATTTTCTTTAGCACTCCATTGATTACTTAATCGCTGTACACCACCAAGATGAGCACATGTTCCAAGTGCAACTAATGTTTTTGTTTTCTTACGAATGGCCTTTAATCTTTTTTCATCAATGGGCCGAGTGATACTTCCTTCGATAAATGCAATATCATATGATTCAGCTTTGTTAGTCATTACTTCTCTGAATTCAACAACATCAACGACTTCAGCAACATCAATCACACTTTCTTCAAGATTAGCAACTTGCAATTGACATCCTTCACAACTCGCAAAATCAAAAAAGGCAATTTTTGGTTTCATTCAAATGCCTCCGGTAAATCCTTAATATCTTTATAATTAAACACTGGTCCATCCTTACACACATACAAATTATTGATTTGACAATGTCCACATTTTCCCACGCCACATTTCATTCGCCGTTCAAGAGAAACAATGATTCTTTCTTCAGGAACACTAAGATCAAGAAGAATTTGAATGCAAAATGGATAGACGACTGGCGGTCCAATAATCATACAAAACGTATTTTTTTGATCAAAATTAGATTTTGGTATTAATTTTGTTATTAAGCCAATATCACCATCCCAACATTCACCTTCAGGGCACCGATCAACTGTTCTTAAAACGTTCACATTTTCAATTTCTTGCCATTTTCCAATCTCACTATCAAATAACACTTCACACGGCTCTTTACACCCATGAAGAATAGTTACTTTACCGTAATCCTTTCTATTATCCTTATCAAGAACATGAGCAATCAAGGATCGTAATGGGGGCAAACCAAGACCCGCGGCTATAAATAATAAATCCCGGCCCTTATATTGATCAACATCAAATCCGGTACCAAAAGGACCCCGAATACCAACTTTATCACCTTTTTTCATTTCATGAAGCTTATTTGTAACTTCTCCAACATTACGTATAACCAAGTCAAATCGTTTTCTTTTTGGTGGTGATGCAATTGAAATTGGTGCTTCACCAACACCCATAATTGAAACTTCAACGAATTGTCCAGGTTCATGACCTAGTTTTTCTCCTGAATCCAATTCAATTTCAAAAAGTTTCTCCCGTTCCGTTAAATCCTCGATTTTTGTTATCGTTGCTGGAAACGGATGATGCAATGGGGTAGCTTCATCTTCATCGATTTCTATGGCATCTAATGAAATAGATTTTGGTTGCTTATCTTCATCTTGAATAAAAGTTTCAGAATTATCAAAAACTAAATTCATTACTTTTACTGGATCGGCAATATCTGGGATGCACTGAGTTGAACACCGGCCACATCCAACACACGCAGTAAATCCTAACCGATCAGGTAGATATTTTCCTTTTCTGAAAAAACGGTGTCGGTATCTGTCTTTAATGTCTTCACGAAAGACCTCTCCTCCAGCTACCTCTGAGAATTGTCGGAGTAAACAACCATCCCACGTTCGAACTCGTTTACTATTTCCCTTCAAATCAATTTCATCATTAACATCATAACAGAAACAAGTCGGGCACACAAGAGTGCAAGTTCCACAAGCAAGACATTTATCAGATTGATCTTTCCAAACTTTACTAGTATAGTTTTGATCGAGTAAACTATACCATTGTTTTGGTTCGATTTTCATCCCTCGTTTTGCTCTTCCTTGAGCAGCAGTTCGAATTGCGGTGACTTTTTGCTTTTCAACGTCACTTGCCTCACGTACCATCGCTGCTTTATTGAGTAAATCTTCTCCTTTTTTTGATTTGATTTCTATAACTACCTTGTCATCAAGATCTGTTAAAAACAAATCGTATCCATTCTCAACCTGGCCTGTGTTCATACTTCCGAAAAACGCTTTATCATGTATATTGAGGACATCAGATCCAATGAGAATGGTGTTTTTTCTTCGATCCAAATAAGATTTTGAAACATCATCATTGCAATAATATGCATCCATTTGGTTAATTGCAATTATATCGTAGGGATGAACACCGATTAACACCAACGGTTTTTGAGGTTTTTTCTCTTTAATATCAAAAGGTGATTTTAAGGAACATTTCATCAAAGTTTCATATTGAGGCATAAAATATTTTTTTGGGGGAAGAATTGTTGTGTCGTAGTCAAGACGTAAATCATCACTTGATTCTAATTCACCAAAAACGAATTTTTCATCTTTTGCTTTGACACCATGAACATCTAAAGATCCATCATTGATTAATGTTGTAATAAAATCATTGAAGTCTTGTTTTGATATAACCTTCATAAAATCACCTTTTTTCATTTTCTTGTGTATTCTTTTTTTGGAGCAATCTGGTATTTGATTCCTCCATATAAGGATTACTGGGCTTTTAAAACATAATAAAAATGGTTAGTCCGGTGAGGGATTACTAAATTAACATTTGTTTATTATATTTTACTCTCTCATACTATATTACTTTTTCCATAGCTTTTTTTAGCCGTTTAATTCCTTCATGGATACTTTCCAATGAAGAAGCATAAGAAAGCCGTAGAAACCCTTCACCTTGACTGCCAAAAGCAGTACCTGGCAATAAACACACTTTCGCTTCCTCTATGATATAATTTGCTAACGCTTCACTTTTCATCCCAGTTTTTGAAATATTTGGAAACACATAAAATGCTCCTTTTGGATAGATACAACTAAACCCTGGAACCTCATTGAGCCCTGTCACAATAGCCTTTCGTCTTTCAGCAAATTTAGCCATAATAGAATCAACAAAACTCTGACCGTGATGTAACGCAGAAACTCCCCCTTTTTGAACAAAAGAAGTGGTACATGAACCAACATCAGCAAATAACAAATCGATTTTATGAATGATTTCTTTAGGAGCAACAATATATCCAAGACGCCAACCGGTCATTGAATATGCTTTTGAAAATCCATCAACAATCATCGTTCGTTCTTTACATTCATCCAAATAAGCAGGAGAATAATGTGTTTGCCCATCATAGAGCATCTTGCTATAAATCTCATCAGAAAGTACATAGGCGTTATGTTCTTCAGCAAGCTCAGCAATAGCCTTCACATCATTTTTATTTAATACTCCACCCGTTGGATTCTGTGGTGAATTCAATAGAATTAGTTTTGTCTCATCAGACATCTTCTCTTGCACTTGATCAGGAGTCATACGAAACTCATCTTGTTCAAACAAGGAAATCTGATTTTTTTTAGCCCCCAGAAAACCAATCATGGAATCATAGGTAAAATAAAATGGATTTTGATAAATGACCTCATCGCCCTGTTGAACCGTTGCCATAATACCAAAAAACAATCCTGGTTTGGCACCGGGTAGAACCATAATCTGATCGAGATCAGGTTTAAACCCTCTCGTTTTTTCAATATCTTCTTGAATCGCTTCCTTTAACTCTGGGATACCATCTGTGGGAACATAATGAGTAAATCCCTCATCAAGTGCTTTTTTTGCTTCATTTTTAACGACGGCAGGGGTATCAAAATCAGGTTGTCCGATTTCAAATCGAATCATATCATGGCCTTCAGCTTCCATCTGATTTGCTTTTGCAAGATATTTTAAAGGAGGTTCTCCTCGTAATTTTGAGAACTCTCCAGCAATAGAACGATTCATTATTTCACCTTTTTATGTTTTCGAAACATCAAAACAAATAACTTTTGGTTCGGTCATTTCTTGAAGTGAAAATTTAATGCCTTCTCTGCCGATACCAGATTTTTTCACTCCTCCAAACGGCATTGAATCGAGCCGGTAATCAGTTGAATCATTAATTATTACACTTCCACAATCTAAAGAATAGGCCGCTTTGAAGGCAAGATTAATATTTTCCGTAAAAACTGCAGCATGTAACCCATATGGTAATGAGTTTGCTTTCTTGATAGCATCCTCAAAATCATCGATTTGATATAAATTCACCACCGGTCCAAATACTTCTTCTTTATGAATGGTTGTATTCTCTGAAACATTTTCTAAGACGGTGGGTTCAACGAAAGCATCAGTACGATTGCCACCTGTGAGAATCCGAGCTCCTTTCTGTTCAGCTTCTCGAATCCATGCTTCTACTCGTTTTGCCTCCTTTTCAGTGATCAATGGCCCCATATCAGTAGTTTCATCGAGTTTATCACCAATTTTATATTCTTTTGTTTGACTGATAAACTGCTGTTTAAAATCATTATAAATATCCTTATGAACATAAAGACGTTGTACTCCAATACAATTCTGACCAGCTGCCCAAAAGCTACCTGAAACACAAGATGATACCGCTTTGGAAAGATCGGCATCCTTCCAAACGATAACTGGAGAATCTGAGCCTAACTCCATACCGATTTTTTTAATACCTGCTATTTTCGTAATTTTTTCACCAGTTTCAACCCCTCCAGTAAAAGAAACCATTCGTACTCGTTTATCAGTTATCAAAGGTTGCCCTAGTTTACTCCCAGGTCCAGTTAACACCTGTAATGCTTTCGGTGGAAGCCCTGCTTTGATAAATATTTCAGCAAGTTTTAATGCGGACAAGGGAGTAACCGTTGCAGGTTTTAAAATTACTGCATTTCCTCCGGCAAATGCGGGACCAAGTTTATGAGCAACGAGATTTAATGGATCATTAAATGGCGTGATTGCTAAAATAATGCCAATAGGAAATCGATAATAATATCCTTTTTTTCCTTCACCACCCGGAAAAGAATCAAAAGGAATAGTTTCTCCAAGAATTCTTTTAGATTCTTCAGCTGATACGGTTAATGTATTGATACATCGATTAACTTCACCTGTAGCTTCAGTAATCGTTTTTGAACTTTCTTTAGCAAGAATTGTTGCAAACTCTTTTTTTTGTTGTTTTAAGAGTTCAGCAGTTTTATATAATATTTCAGCTCGTTTGTGAACGCTTAATGATTTTATTTCTTCAAAGCCATTCATTGCAGAGGAAAGGGCCAGTTTTACATCATCTTCATTTGCTTGCGGCACAGTATCAACAACGGATCCATCAGCTGGGTTAGTTACGGTTATCTTTTTTGATCTTTCTTCCCATTTACCATCTAATAACATTTTCATAGTTCAACACATCCAAATCAATTTTTTTCTTTATTTTTTGGAGGTAAGGTTAGCATTAATATTTATCAAATCTATCAACAAGGAAAAACCGGTTTCTCTTTTTCCAGCTCCAGGTCCAACTATTGTAATTGAACCAAGCTCATCTGTGTGATAGGTTAATGCATTCGTTGCATCCATGACACCTGCTAGAGGATCAGTTAATGGCAATCGTTCAGGAAGAACCTGAGCGAAAAGTGAACCATCCTGTTTAATCTCTGCTTTTCCAATTAACTTCCAGCGTTTCCCTTCTTGCTTTGCTTTCTTTATATCATCAATTGAAATATTCGTAATTCCTTTCCTTTCAACTTGATCCCATGTTATCTTTTTTCCTAATATAACATTGCAAAGAATCACGACTTTTCCCAATGCGTCAAGACCTTCTACATCTCCGGTAGGATCTGCTTCAGCATAACCAAGTTCTTGAGCTTTTTCTAATGCTTCATCATACGACATACCATTTTCCATTTGGGTAAGAATATAGTTCGTGGTACCATTCAAAATTCCTTTAAATCCCGAAATAGTGTTTCCAGCAAGAGTATATTGTGCTAGATTAATTGCTGGAGTTCCCGCAAGAACAACTCCTTCGAAACCGTAAGATACCCCATTTTTTTCTGCTAATTGTAATAATTCTCCTGCCTTTTTTACCACAGGTCCTTTATTGGTAGATATGACATGTTTTTTGTTTTCTAATGCTGTTTTAATATGAGTGAGCGCTGGTTCACCGGTCTTAACATCGGTAAATGTCACTTCAACAATAACATCTGCATTTGTTTCCTTAATTGTTTGAACACTATCCATCCCTTTAATCCCTGAAGGATATTTATCAATCTGTTTTCCTTGTCTTACTAATTCTAATATATTTTTCATATCCAATCCGTTTTCATCATACACAGATCCTTTCTTTATATCTGAAATGGCAACAACTGCAAATTCCAAATCATATTTTTCCTTCAATATTTCTTCTTTTTCAATGAGAATCTCCGTGAGACCTTGTGCTACTACTCCATATCCTATAAAAGCAAGTTTATATTTCATTTTTAATTCCCCCGATGATGTAGTTTAGGTGCTGCAATAAACGAAAGACCTTTTTTTGTTAAAGCTTTCGCCGTATTGTTCAACGCCTCATGTTTATCTAAATAATTTTGGGTTACTGCATCCATAAGCCCCTGTTCAACGAGTTCTTCTTTTGGAAGAAAATATTCAAGAATATCACTTGGATGATCTCTTTTTTCTTCCACGTGAATTTCCCCTCCTTCATGTTTTGCACTTATATTTTTAACATTTGATGCAAGTTCTAATAGATCATCACGTCTATCATACGGCTGAATAACAATACTTTTCCATGTTTCAAAAATGTGATGTTCAAAACGAACGAAATCACCCAATTCTAAATAATTCCTAATTTTATCACTCATTTCAATCGTTGTTTTATTCACTGAATTAGAAAAATTAAAACCAATCAAAGAAGTGGACCCATCTTTTCTAGAAAATAATCGTGCTGCCATCAACGTCCAAAACACTGCGTACGGATTATCATTTCCCATGTACACCGATATCTTAAATTCAATATCGATACCTAGTTTATGGAGCAAATATCCAAGAAAGATTGTTCCTGGATTGATATTAAGAACTTGTTTAACGCCATAATTTGTGTAAAAGTAGAGAAATTCATCCGCCCATTTTATTGGATGGTTATTTGGTTGGCCAATACCGCCGAAATATCCGGTGATAGTTTCTGGACCACCAAGGTGAATATTTGAACCATCAGTTCCTTTTGTGTCAAGTGTTTCACAGCAACTAGATCCAAGAAGTTGAATTGCTGCGGACATGGCAAGTAAATCACCATCTTCTTCTTGTTCTTTCATGTTTCTTACTCGAATGAATCGTCCAGGCATTAATTCCTGTTTTTCTAACGCTTGTTTGGCTTCGGCAACGAAAAATGGGAAATATTGACAGGCACTAATTTCAAGGGTTACCGGACAGTCTTCATTAAATGTAGTATCTGAATATTTCTTGCCAAGAACTTTTTTTCGATAATCGTCTATTGAAATAAATGATTCATTATCGATCTGTTTCATTAGCCAATTAATATCAGATACATAGGATGGCTTTTTCTTTTCAAGTCGATGAAGAAGACTATCGATGTTTCTTGCTTCCTTGGCCTTTTGATTAATCTGAGCTGGTCCACCATATTTATTAACGACTGCTAAAAGATCATTGACAAGTTTATTTTCATTATTTAGAATAAAATCGTTGATTTCATCAAGACGTCTTTTTTCAATTGCAAGTTTCTTTCTTAATTCATTGGTCATATCCTTTCCCCCAAAACACCATTCGGAAGTTGAAATAAACAAATGAATATATTGAAAAAAGGTATAAGAAATATTTGGTCATTAGAAACCCTTTAATATAAATAAAATGAATAAAAATATATCTTATCAAATCAAAAATAAAATTCGTTAAATCATTTTATGTTAGTCAGGAAATTGATTTTGATAAAAGGAAATGCAGATTAACACCGGTGTATCGGATTTTTCAACCGATGGAAAAACTCATTCAAAAATCCTGTATTTATGTTTTAAATCATTGAATTTTGGTAAAAAAACATTTTTTTTATAAAATTCGCAATGATTATCCCAATAGGTAAAATAATAATTCTAATGCAACGATAATTTATTGAAAATTAATCAAAAAATTTTAAAAGTATTAAATGATATACAAAAAACTATGGATGATATAGATAAAAAGATATTAAACATCTTACAGGAAAACGATAAAACACAATACCAACGCATAGCTAAGCAATTAGATCTTGGCGCTAGCACCGTTCACTATCGTATCAAAAAACTGATTAAAAACGGGATTATCACCAATTTTTCCGCAATCATCGACCCAGAAAAAGTAGGATATGCCACAAGCGCCGTTATCGGACTCAATGTAGATCCATTAAAAATGCATGATATAGCTAGGCAACTCACCACCCATGACGAAGTACAACTCGTAACCACCTCATCAGGAGACCATGACATTATCCTCAACATTCTTTCAAAAGATGGAAAGCACCTCTGGCGGTTTATCAACGAACATATCAAACCCATCGATGGCGTTGAAAAAAAGATTCATGTATCAACATATCTAGATATTTACAAACGAACAAACATGATCAATCTAAAATCAGATGGTGAAGCAATCACTGATCAGGATCTTGGATAAATCCTTTATCCATCATAGTTTTTGTTTCATCACGTGCTTTTTTGATAATCTCCACCGCATGATCATACAATGCTTGCCTAGACAGTTTTTTCCCTGCGATACCTTGCTCTATTGCTTTCATACCCACCGCTACTGCTTCACGTGGAAAAACTTCCCATGAATCCATCGTAGGCACAATATGATCCTTAGTTAAACCTTCATCTTCAGCAGTATTTGCTAGTTCAGTTGCAGCAGCAATACACATCTCATCAGTAATCGTTTCAGCACGAACATCAAGCGTACCACGGAAAATACCTGGAAAACCAAGAGAATTATTGATTTGATTCGCAAAATCAGACCGACCCGTTGCAAAAATACTAACGCCTGCTTCTTCAGCTTCCCACGGCCAAATCTCAGGAACAGGATTTGCTGTAGCAAACACAATCGAATCATTGGCCATGGTTTCAACCCATTCCTTTTTAATCGTTCCCGGACCCGGTTTACTTGCCGCTATACAAATATCAGCACCCAAAAAAGCATCCTTAATCGGACCAGTCCTTTCTTCACCATTTGAATTCACGGCCATTTCCCATTTCACCAGATTATAATCCTTTTGTTCCTCCAAATCAGTCCGAGTTGAATGAAGAATACCTTTACTATCCGTCATAATAATATTTTTTTGTTTAACTCCCGCAGCAATCAATACTCTAGCAATAGCAATATTTGCAGCTCCAGCACCAACCATACAAAATAATGATTCATCAAGAGGTTTTTCCACAAGTTTCAACGCATTTATCGCTCCAGCAGTTACAATTGTTGCTGTTCCTTGTTGATCATCATGCCATACTGGAATATCCATTTCTTTACGCAGTCGATCTAAAATCTCGAAACACTTCGGTTTTGCAATATCTTCTAGATTAATGCCACCATAACTTGGTTTTAACCATTTCACTGCTTGAATAATCTCTTCTGTATCTTTTGTATCTAAACAAATAGGATGTGCATCAATCCCACCAAGATACTTGAATAATAACGACTTTCCTTCCATCACAGGAAGACCTGCTTCTGGACCAATGTCCCCAAGTCCGAGGACTCGAGTACCATCACTTACAACTGCAATAGTATTCCATTTATTAGTATAATCATAAACTTTAGACTTATCTTTCTTTATTGCTTTGCATGGTTCAGCAACGCCTGGCGTATACCAGATTCCAAAATCATTAAAATCTTTCACACGACATTTTGGTAATACTTCGATTTTTCCTTTATAAAACGGGTGTAATCTCATCGCATCTTTACCAGGTTTCTTCGCCTTTTTTAATAAATCCTTTTTTGATAATTTATCCATGACAAACCCCCACATCAGTTATCCATCATATACGATTTTTCCTTTTTATGGTTTCGTCATTAAAACAGACATAAACAAAATCATTAAAAACAACGTAAACTTTGAGTGAATAGGTGAATAAAATTATGATTTTAGCTCAAGTTAGTATTTCACCACTTGGTTCTGGAACAAGTGTAAGTGCCCATGTGAGAAAAGTGCTTTCCAGTTTAAAAGATGAACCAGTGACTTGCCATACAAATGCAATGGCAACAGTTATTGAAGCAGAGACAACGGATCAAATTTTTACGGCTGTAAAACATGCTCATGATGCACTAATCAATGAACCTGGCGTAAACCGCGTAATAACCGAACTAAAGATTGATCATCGAACCGACAAAGATGCAACCGCTAAAGCAAAGGTCGACGCGGCAACAAAAGATTGAATTTTATCCTAATTTTTATTCAAAACAATTATATGCACAATGCTTATTCCACAATTCACGGGAGTGTAATATTATGGCTCTAGATGACATAGTTGAAATTGTTTTTCATGGGCGAGGCGGGCAAGGATCTGTTACCGCTGCAAATCTACTTGTCGCTGCCGCACTAAAAGATGGAAACAAAGGATTGCAGGCATTTCCTGTATTCGGCGCTGAACGGCGAGGAGCTCCAGTTCGAGCCTTTGCACGAATCTCAGAACGAGAGATTCATTTGCGAAGTGAAATTTACGAACCTGATATCGTTATTGTACAAGAAGAAAGTATCATGGATCTCGTAAACGTTCTCAAAGGATTGAAAAAGGATGGAAAAATCCTAATTAATACTCAAAAATCGCCAGATGAATTTGACTTCAAAGAAACGAAAAATATTGCCACAGTTGATGCAACTGGCATTGCAATCAAACATGATATCGTTGTAGGTGGAATTCCAGTGGTAAACACTCCAATTCTTGGAGCAGTACCTAAAGTTTTAGATAAAGTAACACTTCCATCAATCCAACAAGCAATCCGTGAAAAATGGAAAGGGGAAAGCGGAGAGAAAAACGTGAAAGCAACAGCTGATGCCTACGATATTGTGGAGGTGAGCTTTTGAAGAAAAGTAAAAAATATGATATCATTTCCAGCATATCTTATCCTAAGGAAGGAGCAATGGGAAAAACAGGGAGTTGGCGAGTTTTTCGGCCAGTGCTTGATGAATCAAAATGTGTGAAATGTTTACGCTGTTGGATTTATTGTCCTGAAGGATCAATCAAACGAAAAAAAGATGATTCTGTTGAAATTAATTACGATTATTGTAAAGGATGCGGTGTCTGTGCAAATCAATGCCCCACTAAAGCTATTAAAATGAAACGGGAGGGTAAAAAGAAATGAGTGAAATCATGATTGATACCGGAAATTACATAGCCGCAAAAGCAGCCATCATGGCAAAACCTGATGTGGTCGCTGCTTATCCGATCACCCCGCAAACAACACTTGTAGAAGGAATTGCTAATTACGTTGCATCTGGTGAGTACAAAGGTGAATATATTTGTGTTGAAAGTGAACATTCAGCAATGTCAGCATGTATCGGTGCTAGTGAAGCAGGATCTCGAACGTTTACTGCAACATCATCTCATGGTCTTTTGTTGATGCATGAAATGCTTCATTGGGCAGCGCTTGCACGACTTCCAATTGTGATGTGTAATATCAATCGAGTTATCGGTCCTGGATGGAACATTTGGACAGATGAAAATGATGCAATTGCTCAACGAGACACAGGTTGGATTCAGCTTTTTGCAAGTAGTAATCAAGAAATTTATGATACACTAATTCAATCATTTAAACTCGCGGAACGATCTGATGTACTTCTCCCAGTGATGATTAGTCATAATGCATTTATTTTATCTCATACTTCGATGCCTGCTGAAATTCCAACACAAAAGGAAATTGATGATTTCCTCCCTTCCTATAAACCAACATGGAAACTTGATATTGATAATCCAACAACACAGGGAAATATCATTGGTACTGAACATTATGAAAAGATCAGAAAAGCAATGCAGGATGCACAAATGAATGCAAAACAATTAATTCCAGATATTGCAAAAGAATGGGAAGAACAATTTGGCAGATATCATGGTGGATTACTTGAATATTATCAGTGTGATGATGCTGAATACATTCTGATTTCCATGGGTGCTATTGGTGCTGAAAGCAAAGAAGCAATCAATAACCTTCGGAAAGAAGGCATCAACATTGGTCTTGCTCGATTACGTGTTTTCCGTCCATTTCCAACTGAAGAAATTATTAAATTAAGTAAACAAGCCGAACTCATTGTTATTGATCGTAACATCTCTGTAGGATCTGGTGGAGCAGTATTCAATGAGATTAAAGCTGCATTATACGGTGAATCTGATGGTAAAGTAACTGGATTTATCGC
>JAGXLH010000040.1 GCA_018334795.1 Thermoplasmatota archaeon | reverse complement strand
CCTGTCGATCTGAAAAAGAAGTAACAACAGTTGTTGAAAAAATCATTAGCTATGAAACAAGCACGTATGATGAACCGTGGTTTAACAAGATGCTTGCAATAGCTGGGGATACCTATCTTGAAATCGATGATCCTCTCTGGGCTGGTATCGAAGGAGAGGAATATGCTAATTTAGCACTTGATCATATGAATGAATTCACGCCCACACGTTTGTTCTTATCTGATGGAACATTTACTGGTTCTCAAGATGTGATTGATGCGTATAATCAAGGTTTTGGATTCGTGTATTTTGTTGGTCATGGGAATCCTCGAACTTGGGGAACTCATCCACCAAACGATCATGAATTCGTTAATGGCCTACAGAACAATGAAATGAACAAACTCAACAATGAAGACATGTATCCAGTGTGTGTGGTAAGTGGGTGTCATAATAATCAATTTGATGTGACTATTCGTCATTTACTCAAAGGATTTTTAGAAGATGGATTTCAATTCTTTTCACCACGTGGTGGAAAGGTCTGGCGGTTTGAATGGGTACCAGAATGCTGGGGGTGGAAAATGACCAATCAAGAAAACGGTGGAAGTATCATTACTTATGGAGCCAGTGCACTGGGTCATACCAAAGAAGATAAATCTAGTTTTACCGGTGGAATAAATGAGTTTGAAGTAGAACTATTCCGTCAATATGGTGTTGAAGGAGTACTTCATGCAGGGGACTTGTTAAAAAATACGGTGACCTGGTATTTAGATACGTATCCTGTGGATTGGTCCTCCACTAATGAAACCATACTTCTTGACACATGGGTTGATGTACAAGTTGCTCAATCATATGTATTACTCGGCGATCCAAGTCTAAGAATCGGTGGATATCAAAAGTAATAGATTACGATAGGTCGTAACAGATAAGTTAGAAACAAGAGTCGATATTGAAAGAAGTAAATGGATTACATAATCGATTAATTCATGAGTACAATGGGTTAGAACCACAAACAGCACGGATCCTAATGGAAGAAATAAATGGTGAAATGGATGATATTCTCAAAAGGGTTCGACTATGGATAAAAAAACATTCAATCAAATAAAAAAAGATGTTTCTTGGGATAAAAAAAGATAAACGCGTGCTTTTTGTTCTTTTATTTAAATCAACAAGTAATGATGAACATCATAGTAAAAGTGATATTGATATTGCGTTAATTACCCCAGGTCTTTCACATTTTTATTACAGTGTAAAAAAATAATCAATTTAGTGTTGTTTTGCCCAATTGAAGTTTCGGCGTTTTTTTGTTGCACCAAATCCGCAAGAGGCACACACACGTTTTTGAACATGGAACGCATGTTTACCGCATCGTCTGCAAATAGTATGGGTTTTTTTACCGCCGAAATGTGATGCTGTTCCTTTCGTCATAGTATCCTGTCACCTCAGATAGTATATTTAAAATTTATGGTGAGACATAAATAATGTTGTCACCCCGGACTATAACCATGTTATGTTTATCAACTGCTGAGCCATCTTTCATTTCATCAGCGTTTTTTAAGACTAAATTCATATGAGGAACATCGTATCCATCAAGGATACCATGATAAGCTCGTCCTGAGCGGAGTTCGACGATGACTCGGTTGTTTAATGATTCATGAAGAATTTTTAGTGGTTTATCCATAGGTCGTACCTTGAAACCACCAAATAAGTAATCTGTTTATAAGAGTTTGGGCAATTTTTATATGAGAAACACGAGTTGTGTTTTATTGATTCTTGTGAAAGTGAAAAATAAGCATTTATTGAAGCAGAAAAAGGCTAAGGAATTAATCAGCCGACTTGAACGCCAGTTCAATGAATCATTGGATATCAGTGTGAATGAGATCTTTACTGGTGTGATTGAGGACACAGTGTTTTATTTTGTTGATCAGGTGCCTATTGCAATGGATATTAATGATCATGCGATGATGACGTTGCGAGGTTTGTTAAAGTTTCATCCATCGAATCGTTTTGTAACGGTTGATATGGGTGCGGTGCGTTTTGTGACTAATGGTGCTGATGTGATGGCACCAGGTATTGTTGATGCAGATTCAGATATTGAAGTTGATATGCCCGTGTGGATACGTGATGTACAGCATCATAAACCGCTTGCGATTGGTGTAGCATTGATGAATGGAGAGGAGATGGTTTATTCAAGCAAGGGAAAAGCAGTGAAGATGATTCATTTTATCGGAGATAATATTTGGAAGATGAGTGCGTTTGAGAACGAGTAATCAAGTAATCTGTTTTTTTGGAAGAAAACTTTAATAGGTTGTTAATTATATTTATTATTGTTACAAAACAGTGGTTGTGATACTATGAAAAAAATATTAGCAGTTGCAAGTGTTCTTTGTTTCTTATTTGTATCTGTTGGATCAAGTGTAGGATCCGGTACTATTGATGCAAAGGATGCGGATGGAGGGATATTAGTTGGTGACCGGACCTTTTTATCTGGAACGGTTGTTAATCCAGTTGAAGAGAATGGTACGATTTCAGCTCAAGCCTTGCAAGTCTTTTATTATAATCCGGGTATTTTTGTTGACCAAGTTGGTGTGGTCAAAGGACTTACCACCATTTCATTTACTAAAAGTAATTTTATTATGGTGTGGACTCCTGGACCGTTTGAACTGATTGGTTATGTGCTTGGGTTCTGTAAGGATTTTGAGATTGAAGAAGAATAAACAGTAGTATTTCTTTATTTAATCTTAAGATGTAATATCTCATTTTTGTTATTTTTTTCTTATTTGATTATGGCGATTTTTACTTTATGTTTTTTTACTTGTTTTGAAAACAAACTTTTATAAGCAGATAACCGATTCGTTGTTCTTGGTTGGATTCTGGAGAGTGATGACTCAATGGGATTTGTTAATAAGATTTTTGGCGAAAAGAGAAGCGGTGATGTTGGCGGTTACGTTGATTTAGAGAAGTATATGGAATCAACTGCTGCTGAGATCCCAGCGAAAATGCATGTTCGCATTGGTGAGATTCAACGATATGAAGATTTAAAACAATTCACTGATTATGTGTATGGTGGCAATATATTGTTGTTAGATTTTTCACCGATTGCTGACGAAGAAGTATTATTGAAGCGAGTAACAAATGATTTGAAATCGATGGTCAGTGAGATCAATGGTGATATCGCAGGTATTGGAAAGAATATGATGATTGTGTCACCATCTGAAGTGAAGATTGATCGTCGGAAGCTTCGTGGTACGTTTTCTTAAAAAAAATAATAGATTTATTTCTATTTTTTTATTTTCTTTTTAACACGTTTTTTTAATGATTTTAAAAGGTCTTTTAGATTTTTAAAGTTCATAGTTTTTTGTTAGGTAAAAAAGGTGTGGAGAGATGGAAGGAATCTGGGTGGATAGTGAAGATGGAAGGAAAGAAAAAAACAAAAGTTTTTCCAGATTCCTTATCGTTATACTCTAGCAATTATATTATTTAAATATAACGTGTTGGTTTGTCATTTTGGAAAATAATAAGAATCATAATATTTTAATCAACAATTACTATATTACTCTGCTTGAAAAGGAAAAGAATGAGCATAGACATATTTTGTCTAAAAAATACTAGAGCTGTTTTTGAGTAGAAAAGTTAGATGTGGAGAGATGGAAGGAATCTGGGTAGATAGTGAAGATGGAAGGAAAGAAAAAAACAAAAGTTTTTCCAGATTCCTTATTGTTATACTTTATCAACTATACTATTTAAATATAACGTGGCAGTTTGTCATTTGTATTAATTTTTAACAATAAAAAATTGTCTGAAGAACACAAGAGGAAAAAGAAAAAGAGAAGTGTTGTCCAAACATGATACGAATAATTCTACTTATTATTCAGGAACTGCAGCACTTGTTTCATCCACATAGAAAGCAAAAAATCGTTGGGTAACCTCATCAGATTCATACCCGGTTTTAAGATGAGGCATCCAATGAAACAATGAGGAAACAACTTTGATATTATCTTGAGTGATGTCCTCAAAAGTAATTCCGTTATGATCGCTGGTTCCATCCCATTCAGCAGTCACAGTTTTTGATTGTTGTGGACCAAGGAACACGATGTTGTTCACTGCAAAATCCAAAAATCCATAATGATATGGTGCACCAGAATAATCATTCCAACGAGAAACGATCTCAGTAACATACGTTTTTAAAAATCCAATGTAAAACGAGTTCTGATTATTAGTCGCTGTTACCGTAATGGTCATTTTAGCATTTCCTTCCCAGGAAACACTTGTTTCCAAGTCAACATCAGAAACAACACGCATCCCGCTTTCTTCAATCATCCCAGAGTAAACGGTTGTAGTTGAACCTCCAGCACTACCAATAAGATTACTATACCCTCCATCAATATATACTGATGGGATTGCCATGTTAAAGTATCCTTGCCAACTCCGAGTTTGAGCATTCGGATTCACATCAGAAACTAGTGTTACGTAATGAAAATCATATTCACTAGAATTATACACTTCAAACAATCCTTCTGAAGCTGGTGGACAATTCGGACACCACGTGGTTGTCGCATATTCAGCAAAGACCGTATGAGTAAAATCATTTTGTAATGATTTAATCAAAGCATTCTTTTGTAAATCTAAACTAGTTTCAACTGGTTGAGATACAATCATCGGCGTAACAAAAAGCAGTATGCTACAAATAAGTAAGATTATTTTTTTCATATTATATATCCCCTATATCATTTAAGTAAACACTAATTCATTTAATATTTCACTAATTCATTTAATATTTGACTTATCTATCTTTAATATGCATACATATTATATAAAAATAACTAACTGACCTCATCCCAACCTGAGGAGTGGTTCCAATGTTTTTTATAACTTTATTTCGGCTTAAAGGGCAGTGATTTAAACCCAATAAAATTTCATTAAATAAAATTGATAATTAGGTGGCCTAAATCTATCAATAATACCTATTTTGCCATCCTAAATAATCAATATGGAAGATTCTATCATATTAAATAACTCCCCAAAATCTCCGATCAACATACATAATTAAACCTAAGGATACGGAGATTAAATACCATGGAACCAACGAAAGAATGATAGCCCACAATGGTTGAGAAAGAAAGTTTTCCATAAAGGAAAAAGAGCGCAAATAAGTATTTTCACCTAAAACTTCCAAATAAATAGTATAACCTAAAAAACCCCAAAGTAATGCTGGGGCAACCACCGCGATTAATAGAAACGCTATTCTTTTTTTCATTGCTATATAGTATTTACATTTATTTTCATTATTAATACTTGTCGTCAAAATTACAAAAGCGAATTATGACAATAACTGAAAAAATATAAGATAACTCTTATCATCTTAAAATAGGATAGGCATACCGCGTATACTTGTTAATATTGAAAAAAAGCGATCGATCATTTAACTAAACAGAACCAAAATTCAACAAAGTATTCCAGCAAAATTATCCCACGTGAGACTAGTACGGACCCGCAGGGATTCGAACCCTGGTAACTGGCTCCGAAGGCCAATAGGATATCCAAGCTACCTCACGGGCCCATTTGATAATTTTCACATCTGACATTAGGAACCATATTATAAAGTTGTCTAAAACTCAGGTCTAAATAGAGTTTTAACATTTAACTGAAAAAAAACATTAGGAAAGATATAAATAATGATTATGGTATTTGAATATGAGGATGGATGTATAAAATTGTGATTTACACTGTTAATTATTAGAATCCTTCAAAAAAGAGAAATAATTAGATCTATTGGTAGAATAAATAGTAGCAAAACTCAAAATTATGCGGTCGAAGAAATCTTCTCTTTTGGGTGATGCTACACTAAACAGCTCTATAAGGCGGAAGAAAGGATGGGAAAACAGAAAGAAATGTTTGCTGGATTATCAAAAACATTAAAAAAATCAAAAGAAAAGAATGATAAAAATCGACAAAACAAAAAATTCAATGTCTTAAAAAACGAATTGGTTAAACATACTAAACATGAAAAAGAACCAAAAGAGAGTGCGCAAAAAACCTCCTTTACTATCAACAAAACCGAAATTAATGCTCTCAGAGACAAACTGTTATCCAATGAAGGATTTTCAGATCAAGCATTATGGGAAGAAATTGATTTTTATGACGTAGCAGAACCTTTCGCATTTGTCTCAATTATTCAACACCAGGAATCTAGAGATAAGCGGTATATGCTCATCGAACCGCCCTTAAATGAACAAGAAAAACAGGCATATGATTTCATTTATAAATCATTACATGTAATCTCTGTAGATGTAGCAAACATCGAACAAAAAGGAATGACAAATATTTTAGAAGAATCAGTAAACCACATAATATCTGATTATTCAATTAAAATATCTGAAGCGCAAAAAGAAAAAATTCTTTATTACCTAAAGAAAAATCTTCTCAGTCTTGATAAACTTGATCCAATAATGAAAGACCCTCAAATCGAAGATATTAGTTGTGATGGCTCTGAAGTCTCACTATTTTTATACCATCGAAACCATGGATCCATACAGAGCAATATCCATTTTGATGACGAAGAGGAATTATCTGGTTTTGTAATCAAACTCGCACAGAAATGTGGAAAACATATCTCCATTGCAAATCCAATGATTGATGCGACTATGCCAGATGGATCTCGTATTCAAATGACATTAAGCACTGAAATTAGTACGAAAGGAAGCACATTTACCATTCGAAAATTTAGAGAAGAACCATTTTCTCCACCTGATCTCATTCGTTTTAATACTATGTCATCAGAAATGATTGCGTATTTTTGGATGGCCATTGAACATGGATTCAGCGCCCTTATCAGTGGCGGAACAGCATCAGGTAAAACAACCACATTGAATGCATTATCTTTGTTTGTCCCTCGTGAATCAAAAATCGTTAGTATCGAAGAAACTAGAGAAATTAACCTTCCACACCCAAATTGGATACCCGGAGTATCCCGATCAGGTTTTGGAGACGTTGTTGACGGAAAAATCTCTGGCGAAATCGACATGTATGATTTAATGAAAGCAGCACTTCGACAACGACCAGAATACATCCTAGTTGGGGAGATTAGAGGACGAGAAGCCTACGTCCTCTTTCAAGCAATGGCCACCGGACATACCACCTATTCAACCGTGCATGCCGATTCAACAAAATCATTGATTCATCGGTTAGAGGGAGAACCAATTAATATTCCTCGAATTATGCTCCAATCTCTTGACATTGTATGTTTGCAAACTATTTCACGCGTAAAAAATAAACGAACCCGACGAGTGAAACAAATTATTGAAATCATTGATATCGATCCTTCAACCAAAGAATTACTCACTAACGAGGTATTTAGATGGGATCCAGTTAAAGATAGTTTTCAATATTCTGGAAAAAGCTTTGTCATTGAACAGATTCGTGGCAGAAATAATATGGATCGGGCAACCATTACGACCGAACTAAAACAAAGGGCTAAAGTTCTGGAATGGATGTTAAAAAATAATATTACTCAATTTGAAGATGTGGCAACATCTACAGCAAAATATTGTGAAAATAAAAACGAAGTATTAACACAAATTGAGATGGATACTCATGGTTCATAGAACAATACTGTGTTCATATTGTAATAAACCTCTTCAGGTTACAGATGAAAAAGCTAATCAGATAACATGCCCCATTTGTAATAAAGAAACAGTTGTAACCTCCCTATCATTTACTGTTGAGGAACTTGATTTTTATGCCATAAAAAAACCATACTCATATATTTCCATTTTAAAAGAAAAGGATTCATTGAAAAAAAAATATGTTGTTCTTGAACCTATTTTATCAGAAGAGGATACGAACATCTTATCCTTTTTAAGAGAAAAAATATTGAAATCTTTAAACGTCCGATTAGATGAACTTGAGGATGCAGAATCTTATTTAATAAAATCAATAGAAACTATCTTAGACAAGTATGATATCACCATTGACGGTATTTCCTGGGAAAAAATTTTTTATTATATTAAAAAACAGTTTCTTGGATATGATAATATTGATCCTTTGATGAATGATCCTTCGATTGAAGATATCAGTTGTGACGGAGCGAAAGTTCCAATGTTTGTTTATCAACGTGAATTCGGTTCTCTTGAAACAAACATCATATTTTCCAAGGAGAAAAATCTATCCAATTTCGTAGTAAAACTTGCACAGAAATGTGGAAAACATATCAGCGTTTCTGATCCAATGTTAGATGCAACTATGCCAGATGGATCTCGTATTCAAATGACCTTGAGTGGGGAAGTGACAACCCGTGGAAGTACATTTACGATTCGAAAATTTAGAGCCGATCCTATTACCCCTATAGATTTGGTTGATTTTGAAACATTTTCAACGAAGATGATTGCCTATTTATGGATGGCAGTGGAGCGAGGATTCAATGCTCTTATTAGTGGTGGAACAGCATCAGGAAAAACAAGTGTGCTTAATGCTTTAGGTTTATTTATTCCCCGTGATTCAAAAATCGTGAGTATCGAAGAAACAAGAGAAATCAACCTTCCACACCCAAATTGGATACCCGGAGTTACCCGATCAGGATTTGGTGAAGTTGTTAATGACCGAATGGTTGGAGAAATTGATTTATTTGATTTGATGAAAGCAGCACTTCGACAACGACCAGAATACATCATGGTTGGAGAAATCAGAGGAAAAGAAGCTTATGTCCTCTTTCAAGCAATGGCCACCGGACATACCACCTATTCAACCGTGCATGCCGATTCAACACAAGCGTTAATTCATCGGTTAGAAGGAAAACCGATTAACATTCCCCGGACTATGCTTCAATCACTTGATATCGTACTGCTGATGAGGAATCAAAAAACTCAGGATAAGAACCAACGCCGATGTATGAAAATAGTTGAATTGCTTAACATCGACAGTGAAACAAAAGAGGTACTTACAAACACTGTTTTTGAATGGAATCCTCAAGAAAATTTATTCTCTTTCTCAGGAAAAAGTTACATCTTGGAACAAATTCGCACAGAGTTAGATATGAGTGCAAATGATATGTCTCAAGAAATACAACAGAGAGTAGATATTTTATCCTGGTTAAGAAAGTATCATATTCGTGAATTTACAGATGTAACAAAGATTCTAGCAAAATATGCTGAAACCCCAGAAAAGGTTCAAGAAATAATTTTAAATGAGCCTGAAAAAATTGATGCAGAAATCAAAGATGAATTATCAATAAATGAACCTGAGTATGACTCATTATTATCAATCCCAAAAGTAAAAAAACGTAATATAATATCTCAGGATATAAAACAGAACAAAAAAGAAAAGAAAAACCCTCTTTTATCCTTATTTTCAGCAGATAAATCAAAAAAGAAACAACGATCATTAAAAAATGAAAAAGTAACGCAATCTTCTAAAAAATCATTAGCTAAGAAAAAAATATATTTCACAGCAAAATTAAAAGAAAAATTAACCATTAAAAAAAGAAAGGATAACAAATCCTTTTTAAATCTACACAAAGACAAAGAAAAAACTCCTAAAGTATCGAACCCAGCGGTTTACTACACAACCTCAAAAAAGATGGGTAAGCAAGATCAAAAACATAGAATGAAAAATACTGAAACTGTTGAAAAAGAAATTGATGAAATCATTGGTGCCCATCATAATTCTGAACAGACTAAAGACACAACAAAACCAGACAAAACTATTTCAAAAGATGAGAAACAAAAAGAGAAAAAAAAATAATGATGGTTGTATCCATCTTAATACAAGAATTTAAGAGAATAGAATAAAAAAAAAATAAGTCGTGAGGATGGGATAATGTTATCAACTTTGCAAAAAAAAGCATACGCTTGGTTTGGCGTGTTTACTCAAAAACATGCAAGTGACCAATTAAAACAGGACGTATCATCTGCTCATATGAACATAAACGCTGAAGCATATATGGCTGAAGCGTTTATTTACACCATTATCAGTTTTATTGTATTTCTGAGTGCTATTTTCTTGCTCTCAACGATTTTCTTTCCACTTTTTAACATAACACTGTCGACACAAGTGTTCTTAACAGTTCTAGGGGCCTCCCTTGTTGGTAGTATCGCAACATATTTTATTTTTTTAAAAATCCCTGCTTTAATAGCAAGTGGGCGAGGAAAAAAAATTGATATGAATTTATGTTATGCTCTTAATTTTGTTGCCGCTATGTCTTCGGCAGGAGTTACTCCAACAGAAATTTTTAAAAGTCTTTCCCAACAAAGTATTTATGGGGAAGTACAAAAAGAAGCCTCTTGGATATACCGAGATGCAACCTTACTTGGTAAGGACATTATCACAAGCATTAGGGAAAACATGCATCGTACTCCATCTGAAAAATTTAAAGAATTTTTACAAGGATTGATCGTCACCGTTACCTCTGGAGGATCACTTAAATCTTATTTTTCTGCAAAATCAAAACAGTTTATGATTGAAAACCGGCAAAAACAAAAACAAACCATTGAAAGTTTAGGAATTATGGCGGAAAGTTATGTAACTGCTGCAGTTGCCGGAATTCTATTACTTTTTATCGTAATACCATTAATGATGATTATCAGTGGAGATGCAAGTCAAATGATATTATTGTACGTGATGGTATTTTTGATGGTTCCGATAATTCATGGCGCTTTTGCTTTCGTAATTCGCATGATGTCATTGGAGGCGTAAAAATATGAATAAAATTCCTCAACAAAATATCATTAAAAAGATGATTTTATCTGGAAATCTTAACAGGGTAATAGTTTATAGTATCTCAGGGACACTTGTCACTATTTTCATTATTCTAGGATTGCTCTCTTTGCTTAATATTGTTTCATTCTCCTTTGCTGACTCTACCGATTTTTTTGTATTCGCTATTCTTTCCATTACCGGGATTTATGGAATGTATGAATATGTTCATTTTTCAATTATTAGAAAAATCGATTCGATCTTCCCTGATTTCGTTCGTGATTTAGCTTCTTCACGACGGGCAGGAATGACATTTACAAAAGCAATTTTATTTACTTCCAGAGGAAGTTATGGATTACTGACAAAAGAAATAAAGAAAATCGCGCAACAGATTTCATGGGGAAGCAGCGTTGAAGAAGCACTAACTGATTTTGCCAAACGAATTAATACTACCTCAGTTCGACGGACAATCTCATTGATTATTGAAGCCGGACGAAGTGGAGGAAATGTTGCAGATGTTTTAGATGTTGCGGCAAAGGATGCGTTAGAAATAAAGCAATTGGAAAAAGAAAGACGGGTTAACATGCTTTCTTATGTTGTGGTTATTTATGTTGCAATGTTTGTATTTATGGCAATTATTGCTATTCTAGCTGGAGTATTCATTCCAACAATAACTGGATCTGAAGCAAAAGGATTATCACAGGCAATGGGAAGCGGATTTATTAATCAAGGTGAAATTCTTCAAATCTTTTATTTTGCTACTCTTGCTCAAAGTATTGGAACCGGTGTTGTTGCTGGAATTTTTGAAGATGGTCATTTCCAATCAAGTGTAAAACACGTGTTTATTCTATGCTTTATCAGCTGGATGGTATTCAAGTTCATAGGAACTATCTAAAGGAGAAAAAAGGATATGAAGAAAACACAATGGTTACGTCAAGATAATGCAGTGACTGAAATACTTGGTACCATGCTTTTGTTGCTTATCGCAGTAGCCATTTTTTCTACTGTTTATTTTTCAGTGCTTACCATCTCTCCAAAATCGCCAATACCTCATGCAAATCTTGCATTTACGTTCAATAATGAAAATATTACCATATCGCATTTAAATGGTGAGCCATTAAATCCTAAATCAATTGTAATTATTTCCATTGACAATACCACAATTTCTCAAGAAATTAGGAATATTTCATCGTGGGATACAAATAATGATAATCTCTGGGGTTTTGGAGAAAAACTTGTGTTGCAATCTGGGCAGACCGATTTGATTGATTGTGATATATCACTAAAGATAGTTGATAAGCAAAGTAATTCACTCGTATTTTTTGGAGAATACCATCAACCTTCAGATTACCTTCCAAATATTGCAACTGAGGTTAACGATATTTCCTTTATGCAATCTGGACCAACCTTGAGCATTAGTGCGTCTGGTGATCTTTTATTAACAAACATTTCTCTTTTTTATCGATACTCATCTGATAATGTGAGTTGGACTTCTTATTCCAAGTTTGGTGTTGATACAGCACAACCTTGGCAATGGATTTTTGATTTTCCAAATAGTTATGGATGGTATGAGTTTTATTCCATAGGAACGTATAATTCCTCATACGAAACTCCTCCATTCACTGCAGATGCTTACTGTGCGTATTCCCGTGCTCCGGTTATCAGTGATCCTCTTCCCACAAATGGTGAGATAAATGTCAGATTAAATAAGACACTATCAATCAACATTTCAGATGCTGATGGAAGTGTAATGGATCTGACGTGGTATAGCAATGCCAGTGGCTCATGGCAACAAATAGGAGCGAATAATTCAGTTGGAAATGGCACGTATTATTGTGACACAGCACCGTTGACCTCAGGGTTTGACACTACGTATTATTGGAATGTTTCAGTCACCGATGGTACTTCCACAGTTGAATCAACCAGATATCAATTTACCACTCTTGGTGAAAGTAATCCACCAATGATACCAACTTATATTTATCCGTTGGATAAATCAATAACAACCTTAAATCCAACCCTAAATTGGACTTGTATTGATCCGGAAGGTGGAGATCTTACCTATGACGTTTATTTTGATACCAATAATCCACCTGCAGCAAAACTGTCTGCAAATCAAAGTAGTTCTACATTTTCCTCGCCCGCCCCAACATATGGCATTACTTATTATTGGAAAATTGTTGCCTGGGATGATGAGGGATTAAGCACAGAAGGCCCTGTCTGGGAATTTACTACCCTTGAATGGACGTTGATAACCTTTGATGATTTTGAATCTGGCTGGGGTAATTATTCAGATAACGGATGGGATTGTACTTTATACACCGGTGGAGTCTATGCCCATCAAGGATTTAATGCTGCAAACATTCAAAGACAAGGTAACGGTGCATCATTTACGTATACTAACCCAAAAGATATCAGTTCACCAGGATACACTTCAATTAAAGTTGACTTTTGGTATAGATCCGAAGGAGTTGAAGATGGGGAATACTTCAGTCTCTATTATTATGATGGATCAACGTGGCAAGAAATAGAACGTTTTGTCAAAGATACTGATTTTGAAAATGGTGATTTCTATCATGAAATTGTCTGGATAAATGAATCTGATTACACATTTTCATCTACTATGTACCTTGGATTTAAATGCTTTGCCGATCATTGGAATGATGATATTTATATCGATGAGATTTACGTATGGGGAAAATAAATAAGGAAAATAGGTGACATAATGCGAAATATAAATGATTCCGATGAAGCAGTCGTTGGTATTGTCATAACTGTGCTTCTAATAGGCCTTGCGCTATCAATAGTTGTAATGGTAAACACTGCCTTTGTTCCACAATGGCTAGAAGAAATAGAAGCAGCACATATGGAAGATGTTTCTGGTCAATTTGCTCAACTTAAATATGCAACTGACATTCAATCAACCTTGAAACAACGAACCGCAATCTCCTCTTCAGTTACCTTAGGAATTAATAATCTTCCCATACTCTCAAAAGGGAGAACATACGGGTCCTTATCCATCCAGGAGAACGAATGCTCGATAACTATAGAAAACGAAACAGATTCATGGGATTTTGATGTTGGAAATATAAAGTTTTCTTCTGGAAACTCATATTTTGTTCGTCAAGACTATATTCTTGAATCTGGAACCTTAATTGTTTCACAACCTCCTAATTCCATGATGATAGGAAAACCAATGTTTCTTGCAG
>JAGXLH010000039.1 GCA_018334795.1 Thermoplasmatota archaeon | reverse complement strand
CTTTAATTGAGGTTTTACCCAATCTTTTAATAATTCTTGCACACGTCGTTGATGTGTAATATTTTTCATGATTAACGTGACTCCGTTTCCACCGGTTTCAAAAGTTGTTGGAATTACTTTTATTTTCAAATAAAGTCCTTGGTCTTCATCTGAAAATGTAGATTCCTGAATGCCGCCTTTTCCCTCTAATGCTTCGTTTAAGGCAAGTGATAGTGTATTGTCGATAAAACCAAAAGAAAGCATGTCTATTGATTGTCCAATGATGTTTTCATTTTTTTTATCTAAAAAACGAAGAAATGTTTCATTGGCAAATGTTATTTTTAAATCTTCATCAAAAACTAAAATAAAATCTGATGTATAATTGAGAAGATCAGTAACTGGAACCCGGCGAGCAGGAAAAAATACTTTTGCAGGTCCAAAAGTAATCATTTCTACAAGACCAGATATGCGCATGATATCTAAGTATTTGGCAACGGAATTCCGATTTATCCTAATGCAACGAGCGATATCAGTTACGGTCATTCCTTTTGGGTTCTCTTCTAAAATCTGTTGAATGTGTTTTATTTCTTTGTGGTACTGCTTCATTGTGCATATACTCGATGGCTAGGAGGCTATTTATGCATTTCTCTTTTGATAGTTAATACTGCCATGCAAAAGACAAAAACTTTAAATACTATCGTTCTATTCGATAATTGTAATGTAATAATGCATTGCATTGGATGGGCACCTAAGGTAATGGACTAAAAATAACACTTAGTGAACTATCTCTTACGCCTAAAAAACATTGAGTGTATATAACTCATCACCTTTTGAATAACCATCCCTTGCATCCCTCCATTAAAAAAACCAAGGAGAGGTACCTCACCCGCATCCCAATCCCGCCTTCAAGAAAAATCCCTTTTCCTGAAATAAAAGGGCAGAGGTACCTCTTTTCGGTCCCAAAAAATTTTTCAACAAAAAACATTAATCAACAAAACCCTATTCACCCTGTGGATTACAGTATGAATCAGATCTGGATTGAAAAATATCGGCCAAAAAAACTTGATGATATTGCAGGACAACGACATATCATTGAACGATTAAAAGCATATGTTGACACCAAAAATGTACCACATCTTATCTTTGCTGGCCCCGCTGGAACCGGAAAAACAACTTCAGCTCTTGCGGTATCAAAGGAATTATTTGGTGATACATGGCGGCAGAATTTCAATGAACTTAATGCTAGTGATGAACGTGGTATCGGCATCATCCGCGGAAAGATAAAAAATTTTGCAAGAACCGCTCCAATTGGGCACAATCCATTTAAAATCATTTTTTTAGATGAGGCTGATTCACTCACTTCAGATGCTCAAGCAGCACTTCGTAGAACCATTGAACGCTACACTCACATTTGTCGATTTGTTCTCTCTGTAAATTATTCGTCAAAACTAATTGAACCAATACAATCCAGATGTACCGTATTTCGATTTAGACCTTTACAACCAGAAGATATTAAAAATTATATTAGAAAAATCGCTCAAAAAGAAAAACTTGAAATCACGCCTGATGGGTTAGAAACACTTATTTATGTTGCTCGTGGAGATCTTAGAAAAGCTATCAATGTCCTTCAAGTTGGCGCCTCAATTTCAAAAAAGATCACTGCTGAACTACTTTATGAAACAAGTGCAACAGCTAAGCCTGAAGACGTCAAAAAACTAATTAACACTGCCTTAAAGGGTGAGTTTATGCAATCACGAAATATTTTGTATGAACTACTTATCACCTATGGATTAAGTGGAGAAGATGTTATAAAACAAATTCATCGCGCTATTTTTGATATTCCAATACCTGATGAAAGTAAAATCCGGCTTATTGACAAAACAGGAGAAATTGAATTCCGGCTCACTGAAGGAAGTAATGAACACATTCAATTAGAAACGCTACTTGCTCAGTTCGCCCTAGAAGGAAAACATATGAAATAATAAATGTCATTTTTCTAGCATATTACTGTTTTATCTATCGTTTGGAAGGAAACTAAAATGAATTTACCAAATCTTGACTGAATGGACATTATACCCAGCAAACATTACTAGTAATCAATTTGTCTTACAAATATATTCTAGGATTGCACTTTTTTCTAACTGGTTCTTAACATCAGTTGCTAAATTATCTTGGTGTTAAATTATGTCTCTTTTCAGGTAAAAATTTTGGGGATGATTTCAATCATTTAATTCAAAAGAAAGGGAAATGTAAAACAAGGAAAAAGATATATTCAAACAACAAAACTGTTGGACACTGGAATATATTCTATTATTTATCATCCATAATATATCACCTGGATGATTTGGATGATTGCAGGAAATCTTCTTTTTCAACATTGGATTGTTACCCTCCTTAATATACCTGTTTTTCCGTTAACATTTCTTAATTTAGTTAGAACCGATAAACGATTAATCAAAAATTTGGTAAAAAAATATGAACAATATATGAAAAACGTGTCAAGAGTAAATTTCATCCTTGAATAATATTGATATAAAAGAAAAAAAGAAAAGAATCTCTAAGTAAAAAAAGATTTAGAGATGCTTACTAATAAAGGTTTCAACGATACGCTTTAATTCTTCAGCGGTTTTCTTGCCAACACCATAACGAACCCGAACAAGTTTTTTATCCGTTTTTAACACTCGTTTCAGATCAATTGGTGTTCCACTCACTACAACGTCGACATCTGCACTATTAATGGTTTCTTCAAGTTCCTTTGTCTGTTTCTTACCATATCCCATTGCTGGAAGCACTTTTGAAAGATGCGTATATTTTTCAAACGTATCAACAATGGATCCAACCGCAAATGGACGAGGATCAATGATTTCACTTGCGTTATTATCTTTAGCTGCAACGGTTCCAGCACCATACTGCATGCTTCCATGAGTTACCGTTGGTCCATCTTCAATTACTAGAACTTTTTTACCATTTATCTGATTTCCATCTTCAGCAATAACTTCAGAAATTCCATCAATGATTTCAGCGTGATCATTTACAGATTTCACGTTTTTTCGAACTAATTTGATGTTTTCTTTTTCAGCAGTATTTATTTTGTTGATCAAAACAACATCTGCTGCAATGGTATTCACACTACCAGGATAATAAGAAAGTTCATGACCCGGTCGATGGGGATCAGTTAGGGTGATTAAAAGATCTGGTTTGTAAAATGAAAAATCATTATTTCCACCATCCCAAATAATAACATCTGCTTCTTGTTCGGCTTGCTCTAAGATTTTTCCATAATCAACACCAGCATAAACAACACCACCCATGTCGATGTACGGTTCGTATTCTTCTCGTTCTTCTATGGTACAATTATATTTATCTAAATCGTCATAAGACGCAAAACGTTGGACGATTTGTGTGGTAAGATCTGGATCATAAGGCATTGGATGACGAATGCTAGCTACTTTTAATCCTTTGTTTTTTAAAATTTCAAAGATTTTTCGAGAAACTTGTGATTTTCCACAACCAGTTCGAACAGCACACACTGCAATTACTGGTTTATTAGATTTGATCATCGTACTATCCGGGCCAAGTAACGTAAAATCAGCACCAGCTGCATTTACAATTGCTGATTTTTCCATAACGTAATTGTATGGAAGATCGCTATATGCAAAAACAACCTCGTCAATATCATGTTTTTTAATCAAAGAAGTAAGTTCTTCTTCAGCATAAATTGGGATTCCATCTGGATATAATGATCCTGAAAGTTTTGGTGGATATTTTCGTCCATAGATATCTGGGATTTGTGTAGCGGTAAATGCAACAACTTCATAGTTTTTATTCTCTCGAAAGTATACATTGAAATTGTGAAAATCTCTGCCTGCTGCACCCATTATGATTACTTTTTTCTTTTCTGTCATACTTTTTTTACCTCCGAAATGCATTTTCCGGGAACTAGTTTCCCTTTAAAAGAGTTTTCTAGCATTTATTCTAAAAAAATAAAAGAAAAGAGGTGAAGAACCTTTTATTGTTCTTCATATAATCGAGCAACGTCTTTTGCAACATCAAGCGTTGAACTGTTACCGCCAAGATCATACGTGTTTACTTTTCCTTGTTTAATGTTTTCAGCAATGGCATGTTGTAATTTTGATGCTTTATCAGTTTCTCCAAGCCAATCAAGCATTAATTTTGTGGAAAGCATCATTGCTGTTGGATTCACTTTGTATTTTCCCGCGTATTTTGGTGCACTTCCATGTGTTGGTTCGAACAATCCATACTCATCACCAATGTTGCCACTAGCAGCAAAGCCAAGGCCGCCGATTAATTGAGCACTAAGATCGGATACAATATCGCCGAACATATTACTTGCAACAAGTACATCATAATCTTGTGGGTTTTTCACTAGCCACATGGTCATTGCATCAACATTTGTCTCCCAAAGATCGATAGTAGGATATGTTTTAGCCAGTTTCCGAGCTTCTTCAACCATCATCCCGCTGGTTTCACGAATCACATTTGGTTTTTCAACAACGGTAACACTTTTCCGATTATGTTTTTTTGCATATTCAAAGGCTTGAGTGAGAATATTTTTGCAGGCTTTCCGAGTAAAAATCCTTGTGGAAATTGCTAAATCGTTTTCTGGTACATCCATGAATCGTTTGAATTTCGGATGGGTGTTAAATGCGTTTCTCATTTCTTTATTCACTGGGAAAAATTCAACACCTGCGTATAATCCTTCGGTATTCTCTCGGAAAACAACTAAATCAATGTCATCTCGATAATTCAATGGATTTCCTTCAAATGCTTTACAAGGTCGAAGATTGGTATGTAAATTCAATAATTGACGGAGACGTACAATTGGGCTTGAATATACAAATCCTTTATCTTTCAAACTTGGATCAAGTTCCTTTTGTGCTTCCTCATTTGGTTTAGACGTAATCGCTCCGAATAAACAACAATCCGTGTCTTTTAGTAAATCAATGGTTCGTTCTGGAAGTGGATCTCCTTCTTTTTTCCAGAATTCCCATCCGACATCTCCAGGAATATATTCAGCGTCAATATCAACAGTGTCAAGAATGATTTTTGCTGCCTCCATGACGTCGTTTCCAACACCATCTCCAGGTAGCCAAGCTATGTGGTATTTTGTCATGGGCCAATGTAATTCATCAAGTCTTATTAAATATTTTTCAGCTAGTAAAAAAATTCAAATTAAGAGAACTTTTCTAAATTAACAGTTCACTTCTTTAATTCAGCTAGGGTGGTTACTCGCTCAGCATACGCATTATGTTTATGAATTGATTCCTCACTTTCACTGCGAACAACAACTAGTGTATCATCCGGTAACTGACCATATTTTTTAAGAATATTACATAAGATGTCTCGTACCACATCTTCAACGAATTTGGGATTTTTATGTGCATTATAAACGATTTGACCTTCCTCCCCTCGCTTTAAGATGCTATATGTGGGTGAACTAAATGCTTCTTCAGATAGATCAATCAGATCATTGGCATCAATAGTAATGTTATTTCGAGGTACCTCAATCATCACTGTGGTAATATTTCGTTGATTATGAGTTGGCGGAACAATTTTATTCTTGTATTCTCCTATTTTCCGAATGATTTCCATCGCACAAGGACATGCGGTCATCCCAATTACTTTCACACCGATCAATTTCTTAGTTTCACCATTTTTTTTCGCTCGCGCTTCAGCAACTAACTTGTATGGTTCAAAACCTTTGTAGCCTGAGGGATATGTTCGTTCTAAAAAATAATCCGCTTCAGCTTTGATTTCTGACCGAGTTGCATATTCATGTTTTTCAAGTAATCGTTCAGCAGTATTAGCACAAAACGTTTCTAAGTCTTGCACTGGTGTTTTCATATGTTTATCCGTGATTTCAGAAACAAGTTCAAGATTTCGAGACATATGACTTCCTTTTTGAAATGCAGGAAGATCAACAAAAAGATCCATTTTTGCAACTAGTGAAATAACATTTTTTGCTTGTGGACGTTTCACATGTACCAGTTTTTTAACTCCGGTTACACCAACACGAGTAAGTTTGAATTTTGAATGCGATGGTCCAGCTTGCACATCAGGTAAATCAATACTGTTAATGTGATGATCACCACTATGGCCATGAAGATATTATATTATAATCTTAGCTTTTAACCCATCTTTGCGAAAACTAAAAGAAACCCTTCTCTATATCAGGAAGCAAAAAATGGTTTTTGCCGCTGTGGCTTAGAGGTATAGCGATTCCTTGGTAAGGAATAGGTCGTGGGTTCAATTCCCACCAGCGGCTTATCGGAATTATTTTTTCTATTATTTGTTAAGAAGGGATATTTATTCCTTCTGTTTTTCTTCTTTTCGAAGCATCACTGCGATGATTAGTAAAATTAGTCCAATGATTGAAATAATCAATGGAATATTATCATTTCTATTAAGGATCATGGACGTTCCTGTTGCAATGATGAGCATAAATCCAAAGACGGCTAATGGAAGTGCTAATCTATATTTAAGTGGTTTAGATGGGTTCATTTTAATCTTCCGTATTATTGGTTATGCTAATTGTTCTTAATTTATAAGATTATACATTTATCAGGTTTAATATCCATATTTTCTCTAAAATAATTACCAAACATTTATATTATAGTTTTTATTAATTTATTTTATTATATTTAAACTTGGGGCAAAGAAGAGATGTTTTCTACTAAGAGAAAAACAAAATCATTACTGAAAACAGCTACCATTTTATTGGTTTTTTCATTATTTCTTACGTTGCAATATCCGGTGATTGGTTTTGATGAAGATGAATTGGATCAATATCAAAAATTATGGAATGGTGGTATCGGTGTTGGTTATCCTGATATGCTTGCTCAATCATTTGTTCCAACTGATAATCTTCTTACTCGTGTAGAAATTAATATGTACAAAGCACAGCAGACAAAACATAATATTTCGGTAGCTATTCGTAATAATCTTTCTGGACCAAATTTGGTAGAATTTTCTCTTTCATCTGATGCCATACCTTCAAGTGGCGGGTGGGTTGAATTTGATTTTACCGATCTTCAAGTAATCATTAATGAAACATATTACATTGTATTAATTCCAGAAGGAACAAGTATGTCGTATGTTTGGCGTGGATTTGATAGTTCAAATTTCGATAATTATCCTCAAGGTGAAGCTTGGTTATTTACTGGGGGCGAATGGAGTGATGATGATTTTTTAATCCAGGATTGGACTTTTAAAACCTATAAATCACATTTTTCCCTTCCTCCCACAATTCCTCATCAACCAGTTGGTCCTACTGAAGAATATTCTTGGATTGATCTAGAATTTCAGACAAACACAACAGATCCTAATGGTGATGATGTTTCATATGGTTGGGATTGGAATGGTGATAATGTTGTTGATGAATGGACGAATTATTTTTCGTCTGGAACAAATGTGAGTACTTCTCATTTATTTACAAGATCAGGATTGTTTTCAGTGCAAGTAAAAGCTAAAGATATCTATGATGTTGAAAGTGGTTTTTCTGATCCACTACTTGTCAATATTACAAATGATCCACCAATACCACCTCAATCTCCAGATGGTAAACGTGTTGTATTGGTTGGAGAAAATGTATGGTATACCACTTGGACCACAGATGTGGAAAATCATTTTGTTAAATATGGTTGGGATTGGAATGGTGATGAGGTTGTTGATGAATGGACTGCATTTCATCCTTCAGGTTATGAGATTAATTATTCTTATCGGTGGGATCAATCTGGAACGTATGGTGTTAAAGTGAAAGCCATGGATGAGTATGGTGCCCAAAGTAATTTTTCGAATGTGACCAGAGTTGTTGTGGTAAACATTGAAAATGATCCTCCGGATAAACCATTACGTCCTATTGGTGAAGCAAAAGGTTGGAAAGGTCTATCTTATTCATATGGATCTTCAACGGTTGATCCTAATGCTGATTTGATTTGGTATCTTTGGGATTGGGATGATGGAACGACTTCTGAATGGATTGGTCCATTTGAATCTGGGCAATCTTGTAATGTATCTCATACGTGGGATACTCGTGGGGAGTTTCAGGTAAAAGTTAAAGCTCGTGATGAATCTGGTGTTGAAAGTGTATGGTCTGATTCATTACCGGTGAGTATGCCGCTTGGTTTACCTCGATTTTTTATTGATGCTTTCTGGTATGTTAAACAGATGTTTTTTACTGATTAGGATTTTATTGAATCAATACGTTTTATCATTGAATAAACGAGTAATTTTTTTAAAATAAAATTTTTATATTAATAATGTTATTAAAATATTAGATGTAGTTTGTATGCAATCAACATTGTATCTAAAAATTACTACAGGCATAATAGTACTTCTCGTACTTACCTTGTTAGGATCCTTAATGATTACCATGATTGCATCTGTGTTTATTTCTCATTATGCTTTTACGAACAACTAATAGACCTTGTTTTTTTACGTATTCAATAAGATTGAGATTAGAATTTTTTTAATCATAAAAATATTTTTGAAATTGATTTCTCGATAGTCTTTTCAAGAATTGAATAAGAATAACCATGATTACAATAGTAAAAACAACACGTCCTAATAAGATACCAATAAGTGATCCTCCTAATGTTAGCATTAACAAGGTATCTTCAATCAAACTATGTGAAAGCCCCATCAAACTCACTGAAAGAAATGAATCCTTTGCTGAAAGAATACCTGACCGGGCTTGTTTAATAATTAATCCGCCACCATAAGAAATCCCAAGCGTTAATCCAATAATGGTTAACGGAGCAGCTTTTTTACTCATGCCTAATACTTCAAGACCAGGTTCCAAAAAAGAATTGATCTTATTTAAAATCATATATCTTTTCAATATATTCATAAGTAATAATAACAAAAAGATAACACAAAAGATGAGCGCATAATTTTGTAATTGACCACTTATCCAAGTAATAATCGATCCATCCTTTGATTCCGGTTTCCATGCGGTAACTGCAGGATCTTGTAAAATCTGTGAAAACCTGAATATAAGATTGAGAATCCAACCAAAAAGAATCGCTCCACCAATTCGTAAAAATAATGTAAACCACACCCGAACTCCAGCTTTTTTAGCAATAGTTACCTCAACAAAAAGACTATGAGCCACTAGAATCATAGAAGTTAACACGGTCACATCTGCTGTGGTTAATGAAAGATTTTCAGCAACACTAATAAAAACGATTAATCCTCCATAAATATTAGTTATCATTGCCGAAGCCCATACTAAACCCATCTCACCAGGTAACCCAACGATATTCATTACCGGCGCAATCATCTCACCAGCTACTGTTACTCCTCCTACCATATCCAATAATTTTACAAAAATACTCACCGGTATCATAATAGTGAATAACGGCAACGCGGTTTGCATGGTTTCTTTTCCTAATTCTTTGAAAAAAGAACCAATTACTCTCCACGGTTTTTTCTTCATTTGAATCTACTCTTTTTCACTCATTGTTTTTTTTAGTTATTTTTCTAGCACTCTGCTGCTTAAATGGTTCATGACGAGCGATAAACCAAACTCCAACCAAAACCAAAATCATTCCCGCCACTTGAAAGAGGGTCACGGATTCCCCTAAGATCATAAAACCAAGTATCGCAGCAAAAAAAGGCGCAGTTAATTCCAATCCTGATACTTGTGCAGCTTTTAATCGTTTCAATCCTTCGTAGTAAAGCACTGTTCCAATTCCTACGATAAAACCAACAACAAGAGCATAGTAAGAGAACAATCCATCACTAAAAAATAACATAAAAACACCAAAGACAATACCAGCAATTCCAAATCGATATAATGTGATTACTCCTGCATGTATTGCTTTTAAATATTTTCTCATAGCAACCGCAGTTGATGCCCATGCTACGGTTGCACCAAGAACGAAGAGATCACCAATACTTCCAAAACGAAGGGACAACGCATTTTCAAATGTTTGAGTAGTAACAAATACAGCAGCAATCATCAACAAAGAAATTCCAATATAATCATTTTTATTCAGTTTATCATGAGTTAATACTAACACACCAAATAATAACACAAATAATGGTTGCATATGACCAAGAAGCACAGCATTTACCACGGGAATCATGGTTAACGAATAAAGATACAATCCATCAGCAATCACGGTTCCCACAAATGCAATATAGACTAAAACCTTGAAATCTGATTTGTTCACTTTCACTGCAGTTGGCCTTCGAACAAGAACATATAAAAAGGCAACAACAGAAACACCAATCGCACGAATCGTTGAAGTAACAAGCACTCCACTTTGTTGTTGAAACGCAAGTTTTGCAACGACTGGTTCAATAGCCCACATCACTGCAGCAGCAAGAACGATACAAACTCCAACAATTTTCTGATCCATTCCTTATCCTCAACGAAGAAACCAATAATGCTATTTGATCATTATTGTGGATTCATCACACTAGTATTTTCAAAATAATCAAAATCAAATTTTGTGAGATCACCAGCTTTTTTACCCGGAACTGGCATCAATCGCGCAGATAATGGTTTATTAAGTTTAATGGAAAGAGAAGAAACATCTAGCAAGATTCCATGCAAGGTTTCAAAAGATATATCTCCTGGTAGAGGAATAGTATCTAACCCCGTGCCACACACTGATGAATATGATAACAAGTTGGTCAATGAAATGTTTCCTTGTTGATTTCTTTTAGCTAGACCACTATCCTCCATCACGGGAAGCATCAAACCAGTATATCCACATTGTTTGATTTCAATTTGTTGTAAAACTGAAGTTATCAAACGAGCAGCAGTAAGGGTTCCAGGATTTCCAAACTGGGAAACAAATGGTAATTGTTCAATTCCATAAATGAGACTTTCGTTTGGCTTTACTGATGGGCTAATAGAGCCATCGATTCCATGATATCTAAGTAAGGTATCCTCACTTGCTTCAACTGCAATTTGTTCAATTCGTTGGTATTCAATCGTCAATTTTTCTTTTAACGTATCTGCTGCTTCATCAAAAGAGCCAACCGTTGAAAAAGCAGAGGCGACAAGATCACTATTTTCACACCCAATTCCAAATGAAGGTTCACCCTGGTGAAATGAAGCCGGATAAAATGGAGTATTTGGATTAATGTTACATAAACATGCAAAACGCAGATTAGCAAATCCTTGGGATTCGATTTTTGCTATTTTTTTTATAATGTTAGCTGTTTCAAAAGAGAGTGATTCTTGAATAGTATTGTTTTCACAGAGATTCACGGTCATAAAAGCTTGTGGGAATTGTTGTAAAATCAAAGGAATCAGATCAAGATTCTTCTTAGTTGAAATCGGTCCTAAATTAAAATAATCAAATTTTTCTGGACAAAGTGATTGCAGAAATTCGCAAACGGAATCTAATTCATTTTTACTAGTTGCATATGCTTCCCATGGTTGCGTACTAAATCGAACAGTTTGCACGGTGTAACCCTTTTGTTTGAAAACCTGTTTGATCTTTTCTGCTTCCTCAGCGATCTGTAAAACTAATGATTTATCCGAGGATTGCAATGGTTTTTTTAGATTACATCCTACAGTAATAGTTCGAATTTTCATAATAGCTCCTCGTTACTTTCTTTTGAAATAATATATTATTTTGATAACATAGGTTCTTTATCATGTTTTTGGACTAATGATTTAATGGTCCCAGAAGTAGCAATGGTTTGAATAACAACGGATTTGCCATTGATCTCTGTAATTGATTGTAATAAATTAATGGTATTTTGTTTTTCAGTATGTTTACAACGAACGATTCCTTTCCATCCATCGAATCGTGTTAAATAAATCTTTTTTTCCTTCAAGGAACAACTAAAAAACCTCTCAGCATACGATCGTAAAGAAAAAATCATACTGTTTCGGCTTATGGGAAACAAGGATTTTTCACCAGAAATCCTAAAAAGAATATATCGAGGTCGAAAATCCCGTGCCATTTTACTCACAACCATAAGTAATAAAAAAAAGAAAAAGAGTTAGTTTGCCCAAATGATCATTCAGATTCAATACGTGGAGCCAATAAATAGGTCACATGCCCTTTTTTATTCGCAATGGCAAATTCAACACGTGTCGGATTATCATTACCAAGATGAATGGTTAACGGCTCACTACTTTTCACGGGTTTGATCATATTACTTAAATAATCAATACTAAACAAGCTTTTACAATCCCCATTTGACGTTAATCCCTCTAACATATCCTTTGATAATGAAAGATTCACTGTATCTGTATCTCCTTCAGCAAACAATTCAAAGTTATCTTTATTCATGCTGATTGCAAGATGATCAGAAATTGCTTCCGATGCTCGGACTCCCTGAATGAGCTCTGAAGCTTTAACCACTACTTTTCCTGGAAGCTCTAACGTTGGCATTTTAGGATCCGGCATTCCTGCAGTATCAATTAATGCCATTTTTCGAACAAGATTGCCGATTTGAATAACAAGACGATTAGCTTTATCATCATACGTTAACGAAATACTATCACCACTACTTGCAAGTCGCATAATACCGGCAAATTTATCCATATCTACGCCTAATTCCATTTCATCTGCTTTAAACTCATCAAACGCATCCTTTTCAATCGTTAAATCAACCATTGCAACATGAGCTGGGTCTACAGCACGAAGATTAATTCCTTTTTCAGACACATTGAATTTTACTTCATTGACAAGCGGCGATGTAACATCTATTAAATCTTTTAGTATCTCTGCTTTGGCCTTTGCATTGAACATCTTTCCAGCCTCCCCAAACAAATCAGACTGAGTGTAAAACCAAAATGCAGTCTGAGTTTATAACCTCTACGGTAATTTTCAAATAATTTCATAAGCTATACATCACTTCATTATCATATTTTATAATATTGATTAATCCTCTCGCCATTTATGTCCACATTTTGTACACGTATAAAAACGACTTTCTGGTTCATCACTTCCCCTCATCTGCCGTAAGATCCAATATGCTTCATTATTCCCACATTTTGGACATTTGATTTTTGTTTTCGGAAGAACATTAGTATCATCCTTATTTTCAATCAGTGTTACTTCCTTTTTTCGTTGTTTGGTAACCACCACTTTTGATCCTTTCTTCTTTTGCGTATGACCACATTTATTGCAGACAAGTTTATCTCCTTTTGGATACATTAACGATTTACATTTCGGACAAAACATCTTTTTTCCTCCGTATTGCATCTTTGATTATTTTGTCATGATCAAATGAAAGGTCTGGTAAAGAATGAAGTGGATGAAATGCAGCTTCACTAGCATCATCTCCACCTGAAACAATACCTTTCTTCCTTTCAACAATATACACTATACTAATAGTATGGCCTCTGGGATCTCTAGATGGATTGGAATACACTCCTAAAAGGTGGGATATAGTACACTGTAACCCCGTTTCCTCTTCGACTTCACGTATCACAGCATTTTCTGTTGTTTCACCGTATTCCACAAAGCCACCTGGAAGCGCCCACATATCTTTGAATGGAGGATTCTTCCTCTTTATCAAAAGAATTTCCGAATCCTTGAAAAGAACACCATCAACGGTAATGCTAGGTGTTTGATAGGCCATGAGCCATCTGAATAGAAACCGCAGTATTTAACTTTTCAGACATAACAAATTAACGACTAAAAAAATAAAAAAAAGATGTGAAAATAATGATCCCATTTATTGCATTGACTGCCAAAAATCTGGAAGCGTTTTTTTCAATTCATCTTTCCAGACGACAAACGCAGAATCATCAATGTTGCCATTATGATCAATCTTAAATACGTATTCTTCTTTTTGGTGCATCCCTATATCCTTCTCCGCTACTTTTCTCCCATATTTCAGAGAGGAAATAAGGTAATGTAATCCCTCATTAATGAATGTTTTCTCCGGGTGTTTATGTAATTACTTATGTAGATGCAAGGTTATCATCTGAATTCATCAGTAAACCTAAAAAATGAGAAGCGTATTCCCCTATCAATCATTGGGCCCG
>JAGXLH010000156.1 GCA_018334795.1 Thermoplasmatota archaeon | reverse complement strand
TCAATAATTTTTTTAACTGCATCTTCTGGAAGTGGACGTAATGAATCTAATTTTTGCTTTTTCTGTTTAATTTTTTCTAAGAGTGAATTAGGTATTAAAATATCGGTATCGGTATATTTCATAGTATACCGATACGTATTACCTAATATATATCGGTATCGGTTAAAATTAACATTTGCCGATATTTTTCCTAACTATCAACCAAAATGAAAAACCATTCATCAACCACCAAAAAAACAGATAAAAAAACACCTATTGACTAACCCAAGCTAAAAAAATTATTACCTCCAGAGCAAACACTGCAAAGGTTGTCTATTTCCCCATCATTTTTTTGTAAAGAGTGTAAACGAATTACGTGCAAAGGAGGGTATGTTATCATACACCTCACTGTACCTCTATCCTTCTATCCAGATATGTAAAATAAAGAAAATATTTAAGTACTCATAAGTATAATACTTCTGAGTATGAAAAATAACAATTTGTTTATAAATCGAAAAGAAGAACTTTCTTTTTTAAATAAAAAACATCAATCTCCTCGATCTGAATTTATCATCATATATGGAAGAAGGCGAATTGGTAAAACCGCACTTATTAAAAAGTTTATCAGGAATAAAAAAGCAATTTATCATCTAGTATCAAGAGAAACTGAACACGATCAAATCACTGAATTCCATCAAACCCTCAACAATACTTTTTCAGAACTAGCTGATTTAAAAGACGATTGGGAAATCCTTCTAACAAACCTAAAAAAATATCCAAATCTCATAATTATAATCGATGAATTTCAGTATCTTATAAATACAAAAAAAGAAATACTTTCCAGATTTCAAAAAATATGGGATGAATCACTAAAACACTCATCATTAATGCTAATACTTACGGGTTCATCTATTGGGATGATGGAAACAGAAGTCCTTTCCTATAAAAGCCCACTATACGGCCGAAGAACAGGACAGTGGAATGTACAACCATTCCCTTTTCAGGAAAGCAGAAAATTCTTCAAATCATACTCGCTCATTGACCAAATACGATCCTATGCTATTCTGGGAGGAGTACCATTTTTTCTTGAACAATTTGACCCTTTTCTTTCAGTTAAAGAAAACATTATTGAAAACATTGCAAATAAAGGATGTGTGTTACGCGAAGAAACTCGTAATCTGCTACGAGAAGAACTCAGAGAACCAAAAAACTATTTTTCAATATTAAAAACTGTTGCCCATGGCAAAACAACGTTTAACGAAATCGTTCAACATACGGGAATCCCAAAGAATAGTGTAAATAAATACTTACTTAGTTTACAACACCTTCATCTTCTGGAAAAGAAATTACCCGTTACGGCACATGAAAAAAGCAAACAAGGCAGATATTTTATCACAGATTTTTATTTTGATTTCTGGTTCAGATTCATTTTTCCAAATGAAACCTTTTTAGAACAAAACTATGAACAAACAGTTCATGATCTCATTTGGCCAAAGATAGATGAGTATGTTTCATTTCCATTTGAACAGATTTGCCGTGAAATTCTTTTAGTAGACCAACCGGTTTATACAAAAATTGGATCTTGGTGGTATCAACATCATGAAATCGACATCGTCGCACTTAATGAACAAAAGAACATAATGTTGTTTGGTGAATGCAAATGGCAGAATAAAAAAATGGATAAATCTGTGTATGAACGATTACTTGAAAAAAAAGAATTAGTCCGATGGAAAAATAATAATCGAAAGGAAAAAATCGTTCTTTTCAGTAAAAGCGGATTTACTGAAGAATTAAAAAAGATAGCTGAAAGTGAAAATATTATTCTTTATGATTTAAAAAAAATAAAAAAGATTCTTGAAAAATTCTAAAAAAAATATTTATTATTTATAATCTAAATTTTTTAGAAAAAACGACAGCCACAAGCCAACCTTCACGTGCAAACGTTGTTAGATAACCCATCATAAAATCCACGTTGTCAGGCAGAATCGCACAAGAAAAAAACAATCCATTAACCACAAAAAAACAAATAAAAACACATATTGACTCACCCAAACTAACATTTTTCTCAGTTTGCAAGCAAATACTGTCCACCAAACAGGCATCCGTTACTTACCAGAAAGCATCAATGTTAACTACTCATGTATAAATTTTATACAAAGATTATTTTAATATAATCCCAATATATTTCTCAGAAGTTGAACGAATATGAACTGTCCACACTGTAGTAATTCAAATAAATACATCATTAAATCTGGAATCCGGCAAACACAAGAAGGAATAATCCAAAAATATTACTGTAAACACTGCAAAAAATATTTTACCGATAAAACCCAGCCATACACTCATTATCCATTACACATCATTCTATACACCTTGCAGCAATACAACAAAGGATACCCAGTGAAAAAAACAAAAACACTCACTGGAAAAAAATACCGGTATTCACCACCAGAACGAACCATTTACTCATGGATCAAACGATATCAAAACACACTTACCTTTCTTAAAATTCGAAAACAATACACGATAGACCCAGAAAACGTAACTACAACACAAAGGTTTCATCATCAACAAATATATCCCTTCACCTACCATCATCTCAAACTCAATCTTAGAAGTAAACAACTCCCGCAACTAAAACGCTACATTAATTGGGTAGAACGAAAACTTCCCACAACAATGTTTCTTAGTGGTCCACGTGCCTCCCAATACCATACGAAGCAAGATGTAAACATAAAGCAAAAAGAAACCATTGCTTCAGATCTCACTCGCTTTGCATTAGCCATGCAAAAAAAGAATCAATCTGCCCATGAAGCAGTAGAACAATTCTTCTTATTAAATGATTCAAGCACCGTTTGTGTTGAACTCCCCGTTTTTCTAAAACCAGATGAAACAAAACTGTTTGACATTGATACACCATTAACAGGACATATTGATATCATTCAAATACGGAACAATAAACTATTCATTATGGATTATAAACCCAACCTTCGTCATCCAGAACGATATGCTGGGCAACTCATGGCATATAAACAGGCATTGCATCATCGAACACAGATTTCAGAAGATAATATCATTACTGCGGTGTTCAATGAACATGCATATTATGAACTTAATAGTTAATAAATAAATAAATTATTAAAACATACATAACTGTTATAATCGAGAGGAAATCATATTCTTTATTTCTTCGATCAATGGTGGAATGTCTTCTGTTGCAGTTTTCCAAACAATGGCTAGATCAATATCGAAATATCCATGAATCAACCTATTTCTCATCCCAATAATACGTTTCCAAGGGATGTCAACATACTGTTCTTTAACTTCTTCAGAGATTTGATTGCCTGCTTCACCAATGATTTCTAACAGATGAACAACTGATAAATGGAGTTTTCTCTCTTGCTTGAATTCTTCCTGCGTTTTATCCTTTATAAAAGATTGAATTTCAACAGAGGCATCAAGGATATGTTTTAATCTTATCAGATCAGCTTCCTGCATACAAAACCTCTGCATCAGCAATTACTTTTTCTCGAAAATATCTACTAAGATCCTCCGGCGTTCTCAAATCAATCTTTCTTCCACGAAATAATGTTGATAACTGTTCTTCCATTCTGTCAAGATCAAAAAAACCTGGCGTATGACCCTTTTCAAACTCAACAAGAACATCAATATCGCTATCGGAACCAAAATCATCTCGAAGAAATGATCCAAACAATGCTAATTTTTTAATATGATTCCTTCGGCAATA
>JAGXLH010000155.1 GCA_018334795.1 Thermoplasmatota archaeon | reverse complement strand
TTATCTGAAATATCACCCGTGAAATTACCTCCAATAGGTATGATATTTGCGAGTGCATTTACAATGATTGTTGCAAAAACAGCTATGACATTTCCAAGTAATAGCATCTTTTTTTTCGATTCCATACCCTTGCTCACCTTCAATTTTTTCAGAAATAATCTTTTCCTACTTATTAATCGTTTTTAATTTCTTGTTAAATAATTTCAAATGAATTCATTTTATTGAAATCAATTCATCAACTTTCTGTTCAACCATATTAAAATTTTTTATATCTATTTTTTTGCTTTCATCGTTAAGAGGTATGGAAATATAAAATGTAGATCCTTTTCCTTTTCCCTCACTTTCAGCCCAAATCTCTCCATCATGTCTTGTAACTATGTTCTTGCAGATACCTAATCCCAAACCCGTACTATCCATACCTTTTCGAGGAGATCCAGATTTGTAAAATTTTTCAAAAACTTTAATTTTTTCTTGTTCGCTAAGACCTTGTCCATTATCGCTAACTGATATGACAACGTTTTCATCATCTTTCTTTGCCCCAATTTTTATCATACCCGAAACATTCTTGGGAGTATATTTTATTGCATTGGAAATCAGATTGTTTAACAGCTCTTCCATTTGAAACTCATCAGCACAAAAAACTAAATCATCACTATCGGTCATTTCAACGTTGAACTGGTTATTTTCAATGAGTGATTGATTAGCATCTAACACTTTTTTAATTAATTCGCTGACATGTATCTTTTTTTGTTTGGTTACATCCGAAAAATCTTCATATTTTGAAAGTTTTAACGTCTCATTAATTATGCGATGAATAGTATGAATATTCTTTATTGAAACTCTCAACATTCTTTTGAGTTTTTCATCAGTAATCTTTTTTTCAACCAATGGAAGAACACTCATCGGTGTGCTTAACGGATTTTTAAGATCATGAGCCATCAAATGAATAAGTTCATCCTTTTGATTAAGAAGTGATTCTACTTCCTCTGTTCGTTTTTGCAATGCTTTGTTCGTACTCTCTAAAGCTTGCTTTGATTCTTTTAGTCGTTGTTTACTCCGTTTTTCCTTCGTTACATCCCGAATATTATAAACATAACCTACCACAGCATCATTCTCTCGAATAGAAGATATATTAATCGACCCACAGATTCTGCCGTTATTCTTCTTTGATAATTCCTCAGTATAACTATTTATCAATTTTCCATTGTAAACATTTTGTAACATTTTTGAAAATAAAGGGGAGTCATTATCATTTCTAAAAAGATCTTTGATATTCTTATTGAACAAATCTTTATCTGAAAAGCCAAGCATCGAAGTAATAGCATTATTTATTTTGATTATATTATTATTTACATCGGTAATGATTAATCCATCATTCATTGTACGTAAAATATTATTAGCTGCTGTTGCCGGAGTGATAAACACCATTTGATATTTGATAATCGCAATCGCAAAAAATAGACCTGAGAGCGGAAAAAGAGTTGTGGCCGGCATAATTTGAAATTCAGATAAAACTGATGAGAGTATTCCAAAAAAAAGACCAGTTGAGAGTAGCAAAGATCCAGTTCTCACACGTCCTTTATTTCGTATGCCTGAATGAAGGAATAATCCAAACGAAATAAAAATGAAAAGATAAGGCACTATTTTTCCAATGTTTCCAACAAACCCATAGGTTATAGAGTGATGTAAAATCGTGTTTGGATTGTATGCAACAGTTTTCAAGAATAAGAAATGAACATTATTCGTAAATAAGATAAAACTAAAAAATGCAAAGGGCACATATAGTAAAAATGGCATCCATTTGAAGTTCATTATTTTACTTTTTGAAGGATAGTTCAATGCGGCATGTAACGTTGTTGAACTCATTAAGAAAATAGATATGAATGATATTTGAATAGGAATCAGTAACTCTTCAGAATTTCTTGCTACTATCATTAAAAATTGACCTAGTGACCATACTGAAGTTGATAATAGCCATAAACTAACGATAATGTTTAGAGATTGACCATAATCGCCATTATTTTTATAAATGACGTATACACCTAGTAACGATAAAATGATGAATCCTGCTAATCCAGCTATCTCAAACATCTAACGCCTTATTCTCCCTGCACCATACCCTCTTAGTTTAAATATGATCTGGAACGATTGTTTAGCATCCGTTTTGAAACAAATATAAAAAATGATTAAAAATCTTTCTAATTTTTTTATGAACTATTTTGTTAATATGAATCCTAAAAAAGATTCTTATGAAATCATAAAATATGATTAGTTTTTACTGCTAACTTTCAACTTCTTAGATTTTTCGCAGTTTTTTATTTATTTGTTTTTTTTCATAACAAAGAATTCATAACCAAAATAATCAGAGTATTTTTTGAATACATCTATTTCATGTCCAGCGGTTTCAAATACCTTTAACGCAGTTTTGTTATCTTTATATTTTTCTTTTAAGAGTTTAATCCGTTTTTCCATGGGGTCATAAAAACTATCTAACCATGATGATTCAGGCAGGGTAAAATGTGAAAGTAACTCAAAATCAGCAGCCTCTATAAGTTCAATATTACTCTTAATATCCTTAATATCAGGGTATTCCGGCTCCCAAAAATCAACAACAGCCTGAGGAATATTTGGTTTCAAATATACTCCTTCAGTAACTGCTAGATATCCATCTGTTTTCAACAAACGATGACATTCATCAAGACCTTTTTTAAATCCAAGGAAATACAACGCACCTTCAGACCAAATAACATCAAACGTTTCTTCTTCAAAATCCATTTCATGCATAGACTGTAGTTTTGGAATAATGTTTTTTTGAAACCCTTCCCTCTTTGCATTATTCATGAGTTCATCCAAAAATGGTTGATAATTATCAAGGGCAATAATCGAACCTCTGGATAACTTCGCTAGTTCAATTGTTTGCATCCCTGGTCCACAACCAATGTCTAAAATTAAAGGTTTAACTGGCAAATCAACCATGTAAGAAAAGGCTTTACGAGTTGACATATTATCACCGGGTCCACCTCTCGGCAAGCCAGTATATAATTCATAGAAATATTCCATATTTTCTATAGTACCCTTCCTCCTTTTTCTCAATTAATTTTTGCTAATAAAAAGAAGGTCTTAAACCCTAGTTTGAATTCTTTTTCCTCCGATAATAAATATATCCAAGAATTATTGTCATGAATAAAATTACACTTTTAAATCCCGGTGTTTCATCCGCATTCTTAGTTGAATCATCCTCTTGGGTTTGATCATTAGATTCGTTATCAGCATCGCCTTGTTCATCGTCTGATACAAATGATCCTGATGCTGAAGTTGTGGACCAATCATCAGGAGTAATCGTCATTTTTTCATTCGCATCCATTGAAAAATCTCCTTTTGATTCGGGAATATAATTAACTTGAGGATCACTATCAAGTGATTCTGTGCTTTTCGTTGTCACTGTAAAGGTGAAAGGCGTATCATAAGTTTCAACAACGAAATCATCATGGTCTTCAGAGACATACAGTTCTATTTCTGCCCCGTCATCATTTTGGTCACTTGTGAAACTATATTCTCTTCCGACAAATGGCGAGTTATAAAATTCTTTTGCAATGGTAATGGTGTAATCTACTGGATCATTCGCTCGTAGTTTTGTTACATCACCTCGTCTGAATCTCACTGAATGATCAGTGACTTCATCAGATGTTGAAAGTGGTGTGAAACGTATTTCATCCTTGGTATTCTTTGTATTTGTCACATTCTCAAAAGTATAAA
>JAGXLH010000038.1 GCA_018334795.1 Thermoplasmatota archaeon | reverse complement strand
GATGAAAAATTATTGATGACCCTCATTTATCACGAAATTAAAATCCATTTTTTCAACAAAAAAGTGAACTACTTCCATTCATTTTAAAGCAGAGTTTAAAAGGTCCAAAATCTACGAAAAAATTTAGTAGACCATCGGATTATTCATAGAATAAAAGAATAACATCATGATTTTTGGAAAAGTACTGAAACCCACAGGATTGTTTTATACAATCATAGTGATAAAATTTATTGCAGTTCTTAGTCACAAAGAAAAAATTTCTTAAATTTGGAGTTATATTTCCTTTTATCTCAACACTTTCTAGTTTTTTGTTTTGTTTTAGGACTGGCGATTATTTCTTCTCTTTATTTCTTTTGCATTAATCATCCTGTTACTCTTCTCAATTTTTTTATTGACCATTTTTCCTATTTATCAGTCTATATCTATTACTTATCTCATTGTCGTGAAGGAAAAGTGTTTTTCAGCATTCAAAGAAACAAAAAATGTATTGATTTGGTGTTTGTAAAAAAAATTGTTCCACGAATGAAGCAGGATTAACTGGTTTTAAAAAAAATGCTTCGTATGCATGGGTTGTGATCACGTTTGCCAAAAGGAGAGAATTTCATATGGGAAACGGAATATGGATAATTCTTCCAATATTTAAATTATAAATAAATTTACCGTTAATGTAATTTTTTCGTTTATTAAAAAGAATGTTGGAAACAGATTCGATACAGAGATTCAAAAGAGTATGTTTATTATTTATTTTTTTAAGTATTCCCAGTCATATCCAGGATATCTCATTTTTTTAAAACTGTTTAAAAAATAGTCGAATTCAGATGGTTTTCTAAATCGAATCGTTCGTATCTTTTCACCTGTTTTCTTTTTAATGAGTTTAATAACAATAGTTTTTTTCCTAGTCATTTTTTCTCCTTCATTTAACTCATTTTACTTGTAGAGTCATTATATTTTTACGCCATCAAAAAAAGAATGTATCAACGACTTTTTTTTCATTACTGGCTGTAAAAATTATGTCCCCATACTATTATGTGTGCTCCTCCTTTATATATTCTTTGCCAAATAAAACCCATTTTTCAATTTTATAAAATATATGTGCTAAAAATCTGTTTCTTTTTTAAATACCCCACTAGTTTAATCTTATTTCTAAAGGAAAGATAGTAATGAATGGTAGAAAAATGGTTTTTGGAATAATTCTGTTATTCGTTCTTCATTGTTTTTAAACTAATAATATGATATGTTACACTCATCGCAATGATGATCAATAAAAGTTGGACAAGAATATTAGGCCACATAAAGCTCATTGAAATAAGGATAGTTGTCCATAAAAATAAGATAGAAATAATTTTTCCCTTTGTTGAAATTCCATTTCCTTCATGATAATTTTTGATAGCCTTACCGATCCATTTGATATTAATAAACCAGTGATACATTCTTTCCGATCCTTTAGCATAGCATGCAGCTGAAAGAAGTAAAAAGGGAGTCGTTGGAAGTAACGGTACAACAATACCTATGATACCAATTCCAAGAGAAAACGTACCAATACCAATATACAAACTTTTTATCATATCTATCACAAATTTTTTGAAATCATTATACTGATTGTGATTCCTTCGTTTAATCCTCCTGAAAGGTTACCTTCAATAGGTAGACTCTTAATCGTTCTCATAGATTATTCTTAAGAGGTTATAAAGTCGGTTATTTTTTTGATTAAGAAAGATCAAATCGATCAGCATTCATCACTTTACTCCAAGCAGACACAAAATCATGAACAAATTTTTCTTCTGAATCATCACACCCATATACTTCAGCGATTGCTCGAAGCTGCGAGTTTGAACCAAAGATAAGATCCACTCGAGTACCAGTCCATTTTAATTCCCCGGTTTCACGATCTCGGCCTTCAAACACGTCTTTTTTCTCGGAGACAGGCTTCCATGTTGTACTCATGTCAAGTAGATTCACAAAGAAGTCATTAGTTAGCATCTCAGGTCGCTTTGTAAAAACACCCTGTCGTGATTGTTTGAAGTTTGTGTTCAACACACGCATACCACCGATAAGAACGGTCATCTCAGGAGCAGTTAACGTTAACAGTTGCGCGCGATCTAACAGAAGTTCTTCAGCTGAAACAGAATAGTTAGTTTTCTGATAGTTACGGAATCCATCTGCAACGGGTTCAAGGACTGCAAATGCCTCAACATCAGTTTGATTTTGTGATGCATCCATACGTCCTGGTTTGAAAGGAACAATTATATCATATCCTGCATTCTTTGCAGCTTGTTCAACACCGGCGGTGCCTCCTAAGACAATCAAATCAGCAAGTGAGACCTTTTTTTTATTTGATTGTGCATTATTGAACTCTTTTTGAATGTTTTCAAGGGTCTGTAATACGTTCTTTAGTTGTTTTGGCTGGTTGACTTCCCAATCCTTTTGTGGTGCAAGACGAATTCGTGCTCCATTTGCGCCACCACGTTTATCTGAGTCTCTGAATGTGGATGCTGACGCCCAAGCAGTTGAAACTAGTTCTGAAATCGACAATTCAGAGGAAAGGATTTTTTTCTTGAGTTCAGCAATATCTTCTTCGTTGATAAGCTCATGATCAACTGATGGAATTGGATCCTGCCAGATGAGGTCCTCTTCTGGAACCTCCGGACCAAGATAACGTGACCTTGGACCCATGTCTCGATGGGTTAGTTTGAACCATGCACGAGCAAAAGCATCAGCGAACTCATCAGGATTTTTTTGAAAGCGACGTGCTATCTTTTCATAAGCCGGGTCAAATCGCAAAGAAAGATCTGCAGTGGTCATAATTGGGGGATACCGTTTCGATGAATCATGCGCACCTTCCACTTTATCCTTTTCATCGATATTTTTTGGAACCCATTGCCAGGCTCCTGCAGGACTTTTTACCTTTTCCCATTCATACCCAAATAACATGTCAAAATAACCCATATCCCATTGAGTTGGTTTCGGTGTCCATGCACCTTCGATGCCACTAGTGATAGTATCGTCTCCTTTACCACTACCATAACTATTTTTCCAACCTAGTCCTTGCTCCTCGATACCCGCAGCTTCTGGTTCAGGACCAACATGAGATGCATCTCCAGCACCATGACATTTACCAAACGTGTGCCCACCAGCAACAAGGGCAACAGTCTCTTCGTCGTTCATAGCCATGCGAGCAAATGTCTCACGGACATCAACTCCTGATGCAGCAGGATCTGGTTTGCCATTGGGACCTTCAGGATTCACATAAATCAATCCCATCTGTACAGCAGCAAGCGGGTTTTCAAGATCACGGTCACCACTGTACCGTTTATCATCAAGCCATGTGTCTTCACTACCCCAGTAGACGTCCTCTTCTGGTTCCCAAATATCCTCACGTCCTCCAGCAAAACCAAATGTTTTAAAACCCATTGATTCAAGCGCACAGTTACCTGCTAAAACCATCAGATCAGCCCAAGAGATTCTTTTGCCATATTTTTGTTTGAGAGGCCATAATAATCGGCGTGCTTTGTCAAGATTTGCATTATCTGGCCAGCTATTAAGTGGTGGCAAGCGTTGGTTACCAGATCCTGCTCCTCCACGGCCATCGCCCATCCGGTAGGTACCTGCACTGTGCCATGCCATTCTGATGAACAATCCGCCATAGTGACCATAATCAGCAGGCCACCAGTCTTTTGAGTCAGTCATTAGTGCATAGAGGTCTTTTTTCACTGATTTTAAGTCAAGTTTTTTGAATTCTTCAGCATAGTTGAAATCTTCTTCCATTGGATTGCTTTTTTGTGAATGTTGATGAAGAATTTTGAGGTTTAATTGGTTTGGCCACCAGTCTTGATTTGACGTGCCCCCACCTGCGATTGGTTTATGAGACATTCCAGTTACTGGACACTTGTTTTTATCTTTCATAATTTTTTCTCCGATAATTTTTTTATTATTAAAGTCGGTACTAAGATTTTGTTTTATTTAGCTAAATTATCATTCATACTTCTTTTATAATGTTCTTTTGCCTCACCTGATTGATATTTCATAATAATCTATATCTATTTCAGTTTTATGTATAAAAAAACTTGAATTCTGGATTCTTTTTCCTTTTTCCTTATTTTAATACTATTTTACACAAAGATTATTCACCTCTTTAATCAAAAATAATTTCTAATCAATAATCGCGAAAACATACTAGTAAAAAAACGCTGGGGAAGGGATTTGAACCCTTGTGGTGAAAACACCAGTGGTTTTCGAGACCACCGCCGTAGGCCGGGCTTGGCTACCCCAGCAGAAAACTGGAAAATACTTTTTTTCTGTTGCAAAACCTTAATGATACCGTTTTTTATATGGATATCGATTCCTTTGGAAGTAACAGTGAATTTACCACAAAAGAAAACGAGTGAAAAAGTTACTGCTGCTGTAGACGATACAATTAGTTCAGTGGTTACAAAATTAGGATTTGATTTAGACACCATAGTTGTTCTTTACAAAGAAAGACCTATACCTGAAACAACAAAAATTACCGAAAATATGAATCTAAGCGTGTTGGAGATTACTTCAAAAGGTTAATTATTCATTTGCTCCCATAGTGTAGTCCGGCCAATCATCAAGCCCTCTCGAGGCTTAGACTCGGGTTCGAATCCCGATGGGAGCACTCTGGTTAAACGTGAAGGGGCTAATAAAAGAGTACATTTTATATTTTTATTAATACCAGATGAACAATTTTAAAAAAATGAGGTTTTTTTAATTAACGAATTACGTGTATTTTTCTTTGGAACTCTCTGATTTGTTTGTTCATTTGATAAATCGAGAGATTAAATTATAAACAAAATATTTATAATATACAAGTTAATAATAATATTAGTTTGGTAGTAATGTATATCGATGTAGTTGAATGGGGATTCTCATTATGGATTTGAAATCAAATGATAAATTTATGATTGGAGCAGCAGTTTTTATCGTATTACTTTTAGTTCTTTCAGGATTGTATTATGGTTTTGCTTATTTTGGTGAAGAAAAAGAAGTTACGGATGATGAGCCCAGAGAAGAACCTGAGATTGATGACCGTATTAGTCCATTGACAACGCAAGCGGTTTCCTTAGATATTGATCGAATTCGAAAGAAGGGTATTGAATCTCAGATGCGAAAGATTGGGACTGCTTGGAAAAATGTTCCCAGTTATTATTTTGAAGGGGTGCTTCATGATGGTGTATGGACGAGTCATGAGATTAATGACTGGGATACGGATTATGTTGGATGGCAAGCATTTAGAAAGGTCGATGAGGAACTGGAAAAGTGTACAATTGATGTAACGATTTTTGAAAATCAAAAGAAATTATTCGGTTCTAATAGTGTTGAAATGGATAGTTTTTCAATTGTTTATGATTTTAGAACTGGTCGGTGGACCGGTGATGATACATTTAATGATAGTGATGGAATGGGATATTATAATGGTGAGGATTTTGAAATCTGGTTTGATGTTCATCAGTCAGATGCTGATGGCGATGGTATTCCATTTTGGACGGAAGTAAATATGTTAAATACAGATCCAGATGTTGATGATCGGTATAAGGATCCTGATAATGATGGGATTCCAACAGCGTGGGAATGGAAATGGGGTTATGATCCAATGAGTTTTGATAATCATACAAGCCTAGATCCAGATAATGATGGGATTCCGAATAGTGAAGAGTACCAGTTAAGAAAATATGGTGCCAATCCATTTAGACAGGATATTTTTGTTGAAGTGGATTTTATGGAAAAAGCACCTGGACTGTTTGGAAAAACGCATGTTTTTTGGGAGGAAAGTCAGCAGATGGTGATAGATAAGTTTTCAGATCAAGGTATTACCCTTCATATTGATGATGGTATTATGGGCGGTGGCGGTGAATATCTTGATTTTCACAAAGAATATATCATGCAAGAGGGTGGTATTGGTTCTGAATATTACAAATATCATTTCGCTGATGATCGTAAAGGCATTTTTCGATATGCGGTTATTGTACATAGTGCTGGTTGGGCTCATCCTCAGGATTACAAACTTGCTTATGATGTGGTAAGTGTCCCATGTAATGCTAAGTTTTATCGAACCGTGTTTTTCCCACCCGCTTTGACTCCTCGGATGCAGCGAATCGCGATGAGCTGTGGATTTATGCATGAGCTTGGTCATACGCTTAGCCTGCGTGGTGATACCAATCCAGGTATTGATAATACAACTCAGATTAGGCGCGGCATGCAAGGCATTCCAATTTTAACGCAGCTTCAGATGCAGCAGGATGCTATTGAATATTGGAAAAATTATGAGAGTTGTATGAATTATAATAAATTTGGAAGTTACGTTCTTGGTTATTCCAATGGAAACAATGGTAAAAACGATGTTGACGATTGGAGTATGATTGATTTAACTTACTTTAAACAACATGAACCAGATGGTGTTGAAGGAATAATTGATGAACTAGATGAAGAATAACACAGCGTGTGTTTATTCTTTCTTCTTTTTTTGTTTTTACTTTTTTAAAAAAACAATAATATAAGATGGTTTGATACATGAATCTGTAAAAAATTATGCGCTTGAAAAAATTATTACCTGTGGTAGGAGTCATTCTTTTTGTTTTTATTCTTTCTCAGTTGGATTTTGCAAAGATTATGAATATCTTCTCTCAGTTGAATCCTTTGTACGTCTTGCTTTCATTTTTTGTATTTGTCCCGTTATTATTACTAGTAAACATTGAATGGCAATTGTTGTTAAAACGACAGAAAATTCATGTTAGTTATTGGTATAGTATCAAAAATTTTTTTATTGGTTATTTTTATGGTTTTATTACACCTGGAGGTCTTGGTGCCTACACTCGATCATTGTATTTATCAAAAGAAAGTGATGAGCCACTTGCCAAATGTTTGTCAAATATTGTTACGTTCAATACTATTGAATATCTTGCATTGCTTTCATTAGGTTTTATTGGAGCGGTTTTTCTGATTCAGGTGTATCCTTTTTTATTTATAGTCATTCTTACTGTGGTTGTACTTGTCTTATCAGTCTATATATTCTTTGTAAAATCTAATCAATCTCAGCGCTTTTTACAAAAATTGATAGAGCATCCTTTATTTTCAAAAACCGCAGAGAGGTTAAAGGATTCTTTGGAAAGTTTTCATAAGGATGTTCCGAACTTTAAAGATGCAATCCTTCCGTTTAGCCTTTCAATTACCGGATGGATATTAAAATATGTGATGCTTTTTTTTATTGCACGATTGTTCAATGTTTCAATACCATTTCATTTTTTTATATTTATCATAGCTGTAGCCGATGTAATTGCGAGTATTCCGATTTCAATTTATGGGATTGGAACAAGGGAAGCGGCATTGATTACCATGTTTTCTGTTCCATATTTCACAAATGATCTCTTAATAAGTGCTGAACAAGTTGTGAGTTTGTCCTTGTTTTGGTTTGTAATCATTTGGTTGACACCTAGTGTTATCGGAGCATTTGTTACCTTATATGAAACAAAAAAAATGTCATCATTCAAATTTGATGAAAAAGATTGCAAGCAGTTTGACCGATACATGCAGAAATATCAGTATCTTTATCGCAATCTCGTAGACATTGTGAACCGATATGTAAAAACAAGTACTCATCCAGTAATTGTTGATTTGGGAGTAGGACCCGGCCTTCTTTCTAAAGAAATGAACAAAAAGATTCCAGATGCTAGAATCATTGGTATTGATCCGTCTGAACAAATGATTAGTCTTGCAAATAAGAATGCAAATATAGACAGTAGGATTGGATCCTCTGAACAATTGCCGTTAGAAGATGAGTCAGTTGATGTTGTTGTAACAAGATACACACTTACTTACTGGAAGAATCCTAATCAGGGATTTCAGGAGATTTCCCGAGTGATAAAACCGAATGGTGTCTTTATTATTGAAGCATTAAACAAGGATTTTTCAAAATTGAGATTGTTTTTAATTAAACTCCAAATGCTTTTTAAGAACTCAAGTTTTTCTGTTGCTCAATATCATATAGATGCATATAAGACGGCATTTAGCATAAAATCTGTTGTGGAATTGTTTGAAAAAAATGGTTTTACTATTGTTCAAAGCAGAGGTAATACGAACGATTGGATGTTTTTAGTAGTTGGAAAAAAGTGATAAAATAAGTCATATGAAGAATTTGATTGATTCTTGAGTATAAGAAATAACTATCTTTTTGTTTAATTCTTTTCTTTTTGGTATTGCTCAAGAATGTTACGAAGTAAAACATCATCTTGCTTAGTCTGTTCTAACTCTTTAAAAAATAAATCAATGTTGTTCTTCCAAGTTAAAATGGTTTGAACATGTTTCTCAAACGTGTTAACAGCAGTGGTTGAAGGTTGTTTTTTATCAAGCATTGTTCCTATCGTTCCATCATTGATTATTTTCTTTAATCCAACATAACCAATAGCAACATTAATGTTTTCAAGTGGGATGTTATATTTTATTGAGAATGCCTTTTTGTATGCTGCAAGTTGCCGACGATGAGAGGATCCATAATTTGGGTTTTTGCTTGTTTTCCAATCAACGATTAAGTATTGATCATTGTTTTTGAACACTGCATCAAGTTTTCCGGAGAATTTAATGGGTGTTTCATGATTGATTAATTCTTTTAAAGAAACCGATATGTTTTTTTCCACGAGGAAATCTTCAGGATATTCTTCATGGATTTCTTCTATTAACCTTTTGATATTTGTTTCATATGGTTCATATTCTTCTTTCACTTGATATTGTTCACCTTCGATCATATGTTCAGCTATTTGGTGAACATCACTTCCAACGGTTAATGCTTCAGAGCTTTGACCAAGTCGGAGAATACGTTGTTTTAAATAATCGTATGCATCAGTTGTTATTGCTGAAAATGAAAGTGAGTCAAGATGTTCGAAATGATTTTTAATGAAATCTTTAATCCATTCATGTTTTTGTTCAAGGAGTTTTTTAGCTGAATCATAATCTTTGTTCACAAAAAGAGTGAATGCTCGTTTTTGTTGTTCTGATTCTAGTTCACTCTCTATTTCATCTCCGGTGAGATCTTTCACGGTGACGCTATTTGTTTGGTATTCTTTGGTTTGATCGGTAATAACGTACAGTTCTTTTTTTGCTCGAGTGAATGCAACGAAATTAACTCGGAGCGTTTCTTCTTCAAGTTCCTCTTCAGCATTCACTTTTTTTGATTGTAAAATTGCTTTGACGACTGCATCTTGAAAATTTGCTCTATTCTGTGTTTTTGTGGGGACATAGATAACAGTGTCAAATTGTTTTCCTTTGGATTTATGAACTGTGGTTAATACTATGTTTTTTTCAATGTTTGATTCACTAGCAAGTAAATCAGTTGATTGTAAAAATGCAGAAAGGTTTTCAATCGTTTTATGATCGATTACTTTCATTGCTTCCTGAAAAGCATCTTTGATTGCTAATGCGGCAAGTAGATATTCTTCCCCGTAACTTATAGATATGGGAATTATTTTTTGTCGAAATAACTGATTTACGTCCTCAAGATTTCCCATTCTTTTCTTTAATGTTTTAAACCTTTGACATGCGGTATATATTTCGGAAAGTGAAAGATATTTTTTTTCTGAGAGTCTAAATGCTTCCTCCAAAGAAATTGGGAAAAAGGGAGTAAACATTGCTTCTTTAATGTAATCAATGTTGTTACTAAGAACTCCTTTTAAAAATGAAATAATACTTGTTTGTGCTTCGTTTGATGCTGAAAAAAACGTTGAGGAATGATCGATATTTCTTAATTCAAGTTCTTTTGAAATGTTTGAGATTTGGGTGTTTGTTCGGGCAATGATAGCAACTTGTTTGTTTTTTTTAGAAAATGCTTTAGCTAGTCGGCTAACTGCAGGATATATTTCTTCTTTGGGTACATCATAAATGATTGGGTTTGTTCCAAAATATGCTTTTTTATTTCGTAGATGGGCAAGTTCTTTTATGTGATGTTTTTCTTTTGTTTTTGAGGAAAAGTAATCCCGAGCATAATCCAGTATGGCATTGGTACTTCGAAAATTTTCAGAGAGAACAAAAGAGGTGGAATCCTTAAATTTTTCAAAATTAAGAATACTACCTCCTTGAAATCCAAAGATTGCTTGTTTTTGATCTCCAACCGCGATAAATGTTTCTGCTGAGTTTAATGCAATATCTGCTTCCATTTTGTTTACATCTTGAAGTTCATCAACTAACACATATTGAAATGAGGGAGTATTGTTTTGTTTGAGAAAATCAATGAGCATATCGGAATAATCAAGACCCATGCTTCCCTTAACTTGTTCATAATACTGAAAGATTTGAACGAATTCTTCTAAAAATCGTTCTAATTCTTCTTTCGTGTACTGTTTAAAATCTGTGATGTATGATTTGACGTGTTCAACATTAATCATATCAGTAGTAATCCCAAAACTTTTCAGGTATCGGATGAGATTTTCCATTTTGGGAACAATGGTAGCAAGCAGATAGCCATCTGAATAATTAAGCGTGTTATGATCTCTTAAATATCGGTAGATGGAATATCTAAGAAGATTGGTGGAAACTAAATCGGCTTCTTCTATAGTATCAAGAGCAAATGAATGAAACGTGTGAATATATAAATCTGAAATATCAACCTTGATGTTTTCATCGTAAAGAATTTTAGTAATTCGATCTTCCATTTCTTTTCTTGCCTTTCGAGTGAAAGTTAAACAAAGGATTTGATCGGGTTTTACTCCTTTTTTAATAAGATTAACATATTTGTATGCAAGTAACAATGTTTTTCCAGTTCCAGGATTTGCAGTAACTAAAACATTTCCAGAGCAGTTGATGATTTCTTTTTTTTCTTGATTAATATTCATTCAAATTCATTCCGTCCCTCAAAGTGATCCTTTGCAGCCCATAAAAGGAGTAATGAATCAGATATCATAAATCTTATGATGTAAAACAGGTAGATATCAACATTGTTAAATATGATTATGTTATTTCTCTTCACATTCAGAAATCGTGGTATGAGGAGAGAACATGGTTGAAAAAACAATTAGTTGTCCAACGTGTGATCATCATTTTTCAGTTGAAGGAAAACCAGGCAAGGAAGTTTATGTAACTTGTCCTAATTGTAAAACATATGGAAAATTTGTGTTTCCAACAAAAACGGTGAAAACTGAAAAAACAAGTTGTTTTGATCCCGTTGGAGAAAGGTGTTTCAAAAGACTGCGGTTGTTTAATGGCGTTATGGGTTTTTTTCATTTATTTCAAGCGTTTCTTATGATTCTTCTGAGTAATGATTCTTCTCTTCCGATCACTTATTCCTTTCCAGAGTTTAATCAGGTAACTCAGTCCATTGCTCCAGTTTCAGAAACTATAATTGAAGTGCCTATCGGCCCACTTATTGCTTTATTCTTATTAATGTCTGCTTCTGCTCATTTTTTACTTTCATCTGTGTTGTATGATTGGTATGTTAACAATTTAAAGAAGAAGATGAATCCTGGTCGTTGGATTGAGTATTCTTTTAGTGCCTCACTTATGATCGTTATCATTGCTATGCTTGTAACTATTTATGATATTGGAACGTTGATAGCATTATTCACGTTAACCGCTGTTATGAATCTGTTAGGATTAGTAATGGAATTACATAATCAAACTACAAAAAAAACTAATTGGACTTCTTATATTATTGGTTGTATCGCAGGTTTTGTTCCTTGGGTGATTATTTTTATTCCATTGATTGCTGCTGAATCTGTTCCTGATTTCGTGGTCGCAATTTTTATTTCGATTGCTGTTTTTTTCAATTTGTTTGCGATAAACATGGTATTACAGTATAAAAAAGTTGGAAAATGGAAGGATTATTTGTATGGAGAAAAAATGTATATTGTGCTAAGTTTAGTTGCAAAATCAGCTCTTGCCTGGCAAGTATTTGCCGGAACACTTGCACCAGTCTAGTTGAAAAAAAAGATTTTTCTTTTTTTTCACATTTTCTTATTTTTTTATTGTGTTGGTTCAATTGATTTTTCTGGCTCGGTAAGATTGAATAGTTCTCTGATTTGTTCTGCATGTCCAATGGCAAGAAGAATATCTTCAGGGAGCATTTGTTCCTCTTCTGATGGTGCATAAATTGTTTGTTTTTTTCGTCTGATAGCAATAATATTTGCTCCTGTTTTCTTCCAAATCTTTGCTTTTTTGATGGTTTTATTTGCTATCTTTGATTGTTTATTTATTTTAAGTGGCATGATTTCAACTCCTTCCATGATGTTAATCATATCGAGGAATTCTGCCACGAATGGTTCAATAGCACATTTTGCGATGAATCGGCCTACGTTAGCCATGGAAAATACATAATCGGCACCTGCTTTGTCCAGTTTGTCAACGTTTCCTACTTCTGATACGCAGGCTAGAATAGTGATATCTTTATTAAGTTCTCTAGCAAGAAGAGTGATAAACGCATTGGTTACATCATTATCTGTTGCTGCAACAATGGTTTTTGCTTCTTGAACTCCTGCTTTTTTAAGGATTTCTTCAGAAGTTGCATCTCCTTTTAAGAAATTGATTGTTTCATCAGCGATATCAGTTCGTTGATCTATAGCGATAAATGAAATTTGATGTTTTTTGAGGGCAAAAGCGATACGTCTACCGATGATGCCATATCCACAGACGATTAAATCATTCATTTTTCTCCCCCGGTTAATTTGTAAAGGAAATCAAGTTGTTTTTTTGTTCCCATTGCTAGAATTGTTGTTCCTTCATATAATGGTTCATCTGGTGAAGGATTGATCAATAATTTTCCTTCTTTCCATAATCCAATAATGATAGCTCCGGTAACTGATCTAATGCGTGCTCTTCGTATTTGTAAACCATTAATTATTGAAGTAGATGATATGGCATATTGTCGTATTTCTAAATCTCCAAAATTTGCAAATTTACCAGAAACATCTAGTGTATAATCATGACATGCCCTTCTCCCAAGGATGCTTCCTGCAAAAATACGAGGGTTTATCACTGTTGTGGCTCCTGCTGCATATAATGTTTTTGCACTGTTTGTTTTTTCGGAAATAGCGATAACTCGAAGATTTTTTGCAAGGCTTTTAGCAGATAAACAAATAAATGCGTTTTGTTCATCCTTTTTTGCTGCAATTAGAGAAAGCGCTGATTGAATGTTAGCTTTTTTTAAGATATGATCTTCAGTAGGATCTCCTTTTAAGAATGGTAGATGTTTTTGTGTTATTTTTTGAATTACTTGTTCATTTTCTTCAATGATGATATATCCTACATTATGAAGTTTTAATGCATCAAGTACTTCATCGATAATTTCACTGTATCCACAGATAATTACATGATCTTTTTTTTGAATGTTGGATGGACGAGGTTTAAGCGTGCTTTTGATTCGTCGTTCTATCCAAGGAGCTAGGATAAGCGGAGTTCCAACGAAAAAAACCGAAATGCCAAGGATCACAACAAAAGAGGTGAATAATTTTCCCATGGTTGTATCAAGCATAGTATCTGTCGAATATGATCCAAGAGTTGACAAGGTAATTATTGCCCATGAAAATGCGTCAATGAATGTTGGAGCCCCTCCTTCATAAGTTCTAAGATAGATGAATCCAATCATGCCAAATGCAATAACGGATAATACAATGATTAGAAAGAGTGTGATTCTCCCTCGAAGTTTTACCATAATCCACCTATTACCAATAAAGGTGTTATGAAAAACAGTTTTTTAAACATTAGGATTTTTTTCTGATTTTGGCAAGATTCTTAAGTTGTCCTTGAAAGGAGGTTAGAAACATTAATAATAAATAAAATGCAATATAATCATTAGGTAAGTAATGTTAAAAAAAATTGTATGTGTCTTGTGTATACTCGTTATTGTTTTGCTCCCGGTTATGGTACAATCTGGAAGTGATAAAGTATATAAAGAGGAACAAATGGCAGGTGTCTCTTTGCTGAATAATCCACCTGAAAATGTGTCAGTTTCAGGGCCGGTTTTTGGCCGATCTGGTGAATTGACTGAATATACATTTTATTGTGATGATCCAGAGGGAGATAACGTTTCATATTATATCAAGTGGGAGTCTTCTTGTCCCACTGTTTATGGCCCGTTTGAATCATCAGTATC
>JAGXLH010000154.1 GCA_018334795.1 Thermoplasmatota archaeon | reverse complement strand
CTGGAGATAACATTCAAGAAGTTCGGTTATTACGAGATCGGATTAACAAGAAAGGATTAGTTAACATCAATCATTTCCAATTATTCACGCCTACACCAATGACCAATTCAACATGTATGTACTGGACCGGGTTGAATCCAAGCACTATGGAATCAGTGGAAACCATTTGTGATTATAAAACTAAAAAGAAATTGAAAAGAATCCTTCTGAACAATAAAAGGCAAAGGAGAACCTAATTCTTAATTATTGTTGAACTCCAAATGGTTGCGTGAACGTTTTTCCATAGTCATTACTGAAAACAGCTCGGATAAAATTTGAATTAATACTAGACACATCTAGTGAATCAGTTGAGCCAATGAGTTCAGAATCTTGATCATACCATTCAACGCTAGTATAGTTCTCTGCCGTGAGATGAATAATGGTTTCATTAACTGTTACATCCGTAAGTTTTGGTGTCATAGATTGACCATAGGTATCTAATGAATCATCTGCTCCATCTGGTTCGTAAGAAAAATAAAATGATCCATCGATCATAGCGCTTCTTAATTCATCTTCAGTTAATTCATCTATAAGGAAGTGTTGATAATTTCTAAATGCATGACTTGAAAGACGATGCATGTCATCATTTGAAAATCCCCAGATCAGATCATCTGGACTTCTATCTTTATTGATCTCATCCCAGAGTATTCTATCAGTTGGATACCGATCTCCCTGATTAAACACTTCAACTCCCACCACACAATCATCAAACCAATCAAAATAATGTTGATACCAAGAAGCATCATAGGTGTATCTTCCCGGATGATTAAAAAAAGAAACACCATTGTCTTGTTGTATCTTCCAAAACGCAAAATGCATGAAAAAGCCACCGAACGGATAATCATTCAACAAACTTGATCGATGATGACCCATAGATAATTCATTTCCAGATATAGCAAGCAGATTTAAGTCTGGATAATATGCTGAAGAAGATGATGATTCAACAGGGTTTTCATCTATATAATCCGTCCAAGGCCAGGTGTTCAGACTGTGATCTGTAATGGAAAGAATATCATAATTACCGATATCATGGTAATGATAGATGACCTCATTTGGATCATTTGATCCGTCGCTTTCTGTAGTATGAGTATGTAAATTTGTTTTGTAATGATGAACTGAGTTAAAATCAACTTCATTATAGGGATTATAAATGGTGATTGACTGGGTGAACGGGGAACTTACCTGACCGTCGAATACACTGTTATTCTCTGTGAATGCAAAGGTAGCCGATTGTATTGATGAAAAAAATAAGAGCAAACACAAACCGGAAAGTAACAACACTTTTTTCATAAGATTCCAATTATAATAGTGTATGATGAATTGAAATAATTTTCTAATGATTATTTAACCCGATAAAATTTCATTGACATTTGATTGTTTGAAGTTTTTTGTTATTTCTTGATATGATATTTTCCGTTTGATAAAATAATTTTGTCCGCATCAATTAATTTTTTGATAAAAGTTTTAATTTCCTCTTTTTCTATTTTTACTTTTGATTCCAGATTATCCAATGATTGTGGTTTTCGCTGAATAAGATCGAGGATTATTTTTTCAATCATCTCATTTTCAGCAAGTAACCGATACGTATCAAAGCCTGGAAAAATAATATGGAATTTTGTTACAAGTTCATTAAGTCCAACAAAAAAATAAGATAACCATGCTTTACTCTCATCTAACTTTGCTTGATTTTGAAGTTCATTTTTAATAATGTCTGTATCAAGACCATGTGAAAATAATGAAAACATATCCTCTCTGTCTCTTGGTCGAGAGGTAACTGCTTTGAAGATGAAGAGATCTTCAGGTGACAGAAGAAACGTGTTGATATTACTAAATTTTTCAAACGGGACACTTCGTTTTTTAATCCCTTCTGAAAATGTCAATCCGCCACAAACTTTGTTTATGAATATGTCCCATCTGAAACCATCTTCATTTTCAATAATATCTCTGGTTTTCATTTTTAGGTAAATGGGATCCTTATCTTTTTGACGTTGATAACCTATTTGAAGAAGTGCTTGTGTTAATTGTATTATTTCAGTTTCACTTGTAAGCAAAACGTCAATATCTTTGGTGGCCGCCTTCAAATCAAAATAGCTCATAGCAGCTCCACCAAAGATGTAAATATTGATTTTGTTTGACACTTGCTTATTGATTTTTTCCAGTTCATTTTTTATATAGTTTTTATCAAACATTGGCATTTTCTATCTAACTCCATATTGTTTAGCAAGTGTTTCATAATCCTTCCACTCTGGAGAGTATTTGATTGGTTGTTTTGTTTTTAGGAAGGTAATCATATCTTTAATTCGATCAGTTACATTGTATAAGCGTGCTTTTTTCAATATGTTTTTAGGTGTTTTTTCTTCGTAGAGCAGGCATGCATAAGAATAATACGTTTTACTTTGTGGCATCATTAAAAGAGTTTGAATGATAATGTCACCGACATCTAACGGTCTTTCACTGTGAAAATAATAATAAGTATCACTTATCAGGGGAAGATTATACGATGAAAAGGCAGATAATGCTGCGAATGGAAAAGATGATAATTTTTTTTTGGTTGAAAACAAGAATTCCGGTCCGTGTTGCCAGATAATTTGAGTATCATCAGCAATTTTTGCTACATGCTGATTGTGTTGAAATTGATAATAATGTGAGGCGAACCGTTGTATTATTTGATGAACTGGATTAATGGTGTATTCTTTTTTTTCTTTGAGAATTAAGCCATGTTCTCCCAATTTTTTTAATTGCTTACTTGTCCATTGTCTTGTAATGTTAAGGATTTGTGTTATCTCTTTTGTTCTAAGTGGATAATCTAATAATGAGATGATGGGTAATGAGGTTTGTGAGAGGATTTGATTGATAGGGAGTCTTTCAATGTTTTGTTGAATTTCTTTTAGGTCCTGTGCATGCAGTGTTTTTTCCCTACTTACAATCACTTTTTTCCCTTGGCGATTTTTTTGTGCTAATCCTTTTTGGACGAGTTTCTCTGAAATGGCGTATGCTGCAGGTTTTGATATGTTAAGTTTTTCAGATAGTTGGGTAATTGTTTTAGGGAATGCATTGAATGCTTTCAGTTCATTTTGAGATAGCATATGTAAACTATAAGTTAAATTATATTTATAAGTTTTACTTTTTAATTTACATATTTGTTATTTTACCGACCAACATTTTTCATTTTAAAAATTTACTTGGGGTATTTGTGAGGGATGTATGATGATTATCATTATTAATGATATTTTATCTGGGTTTTAGGAAGTATTTGATAAAAGAGATTATAAGGATAAAGTTCTTTTCCGATTATGTAATTATTAGATTAATTTTAGGGGATTACTATGGAATACGAAGAAATCATAAAACGAAAGAAAAAGATTGTTGACAGTCCGCTTCATCCTCTTCCTGAGGAAACGGTTGGTAAACTTGTTAAAGAGTTCACTCAAAAGAATAAGAAATCACAGCAATTGTTTGAAGAAGCAAAAACGTGTCTTACCGAAGGAGTGCAACATAACTTAAGTCCAATGTTTCCCTTTCCACCTGCGATGGATCATGGGGAAGGCTACAAGCTTTATGATATTGATGGGAATGAATACATTGATTATTTGATGTGTGGTGCACCTATTATTTTAGGGCATCATTTCAAACCACTTGATGATAAGATCGCTGAACATATTAAAACGAAGGGTGCAACCACCGGGCTTACCAGCGAATATGAGGTTCTTGCCGCAAAACAAATCAAAAAGTTCATGCCTAATATTGAAAAAGTTCGATTCGT
>JAGXLH010000153.1 GCA_018334795.1 Thermoplasmatota archaeon | reverse complement strand
TATGCTTTAAGATATTTTTCCTTTTCACCTGCTGAAAAAATGGTAACAAATAGTCTTTCACTGTCGTCCAAAAACTTCTTCCCTGATAAATATCACACTGTTTAAAATAAGAATCCCAAGTAAAAAATCGTAATTCCTTTTTCATTTTCACATACAAAACATAAAGACTTGTTCCAAAAAAACAAATTCCACTAAGTATCAATAGTGTTTCTATCAATTGCATCCCATTCACATCCAAAAAACAAATAACAGGTTAGATGCTAAAAATGTTTTGATGAATTGGATGGATTGTGGAGTACGAATATTATTTCGTACTTTACAGGAGACTTTTTTATGTAATCCTGATTTGTATGACAATATTAAAGAATCATATATAATTATTTCTTTATTTTTGTCATATTTAATGAAACGGACCTGGCGGGTTAGGCCTGTTTTACAGGAGAAACACTGCATACAATGGGGTATTTTTTACATTTGAATGCTATATCTGTTGGAATATTATGTGATACTCAATTGTAACAAATCAATTACTCTAATCTACCATATCAAACTTCTCTTTTAATTAAATCAAGGATCTTTACATCTTTATTTTCTATTATATAGATGATTCGATAGTTCCCAACTCTTAAACGATATTTCTTTGGACGAGTATCTATCAGTGAGTTAACATCACAATTTGGTCTAGATGTGTAAGGGTCATTTTGAAGTTCTTTTAATGATTTCCGTATCTTATTTTGGAAAGATTTTTGAAGTTGTTGAAATTTTCGTTGAAAAGTTGTTGATACGAATACTGAATAACTCATTTATTCACAACTCATCAAGAGGAATAAATTCATCATTTGCAAGAATCTTATTCCATTCATCGTCTAATTTTTTCCAGGCGAATCGTTTTAATAATTTCCTTATGATTGAATCATAGGTCTCTCCTTTTTTACCTAAATCAAGTAAAGCTTTTTTCGTTTCTTTTGTTACTGAAATTGTAGTATTAGTCATATTATCACATATTTTATGATTACTATAATGATTATAACTGCTATAGTATTTGTAATTTTTTGTTCAAAACAGCATAGATCTATTTTTCTAGTTTCAACAGGGGAAAACCAGCGGATCTGGCGGGATTCGAACCCGCGATCTACAGCTTAAGAAATTATTGTTCATTTGCCTTAAAGAATCAAACAAAAAGACATAATCAATTTTTACTCCTCTTTTTGAATAATTTATCTAATGTCCTATTTTGGTCATCATTGGTGATATTGAATGTATGGGTTTTCTCCTTTTTCCTAAAACTTTTTATATCTTTAAATACTTTCACCGAACGGTGAAATATAAAATTTGAGTGAAAATGAGATAATCCAAAAAGTACAATTTCAATTGAAAACATTACTTTATCCAATACAAATAAAAAAGGTAAAACACGAACATTTTGCTCAAAATCAGAGAACTAATGACCTCGTTGTACGAACTAAATACAAAAACAAAGAAACAACTTTTGTCATTACAGTGAAATCAATTGGCGAACCAAGATATATTAATCAAGCAATTACAAAAGTAAAACTTTTATCAAAAGAAATACCCGATAGCTACCCGGTTGTTGCTTCATGGTTCATAAGTGAAACGTCTCAAGATATATGTAAGAATTCAAATGTTGGTTATATTGATCTTCTTGGAAATATCTATATTGACCTTCCTCACATACATATTGAAAAAGAAAGTAAAAAAACAAAAAAAGTAGAAAAGAAAAAACAAAAACAATTATTTTCACCAGTCGCAACAAGAATCATCAGATCCTTATTGAACCAACCAAATGAAGGTTGGACACTACAATCACTTTCAAAAAAAAGTAACGCAAGCTTAGGGTATACCCATCGTGTTGTTGAAAAACTTGAAGATAAAAGATTCATTGAAAGAAATAAAGATTATAAATTGATCCTAATAGATAAATCAAGATTACTAGATACTTGGAGAGATAATTATTCTATCAAAAGTAACAAGATCCATTCTTTTTACACTTTTGAAAAAAATAAAAATTCTCTATATGATATGATTAAAAAAACTTCTCAATCAATTAAATCTGATTATGCACTTACATTACATTCAGGGGCATCATTTATATCACCTTACGTACGCTATAGCGATGTACATCTCTATATCAAATCCAGCTTGAAAGAATGGATTAAACAATTGGATCTTAGACCAGTTGAATCAGGAGCAAATATCTGCCTTATTGAACCTTATGATGACGGAATAATGCACAATATTCAAACAATTAAAGGAAATATGATTGTATCAAATATTCAACTCTATCTTGATCTTTACTCATATCCAAAAAGAGGAAAGGAACAAGCTCAAAAAATAAGAGAAGAAAACATATTTTTTTAAATTAAAACATAGAAAAGATGAGAACTATGCCAAGAACAGCAAATGAATATCCTGAGGAAATCGTTACCTTGTCAAAATCAGCAATGTTAGAACTATGGAGGGGGGTTACATCGTTATAACAGAGGTATAACCCTAATTGGTGGATGGGTCCCCTATTTTCTTTTAGAAAAATATGGTGGAACCTCATATGAACATGATCATATCGGATCAATTGATATTGATATTGCCCTTAATGAAACAGTTATCTCAGAAGAAGAATACGCTAATATTGAGCAATTAGTGCAAAACCTAGGCTACAGACATAAATTAGACAGTGATAATAATCACATTCCTTTTGTATTTCTCAAAGATTTTTACACTTCAAATAATGCGGTAACTATAGAAGTTGATTTTGTTGGATCATACTATGGAAACAAGGGACATCGTCACAAAAGAGTTAGCGGATTACTTGCAAGAAAATGTCATGGCGTTGATATTGTCTTTGATAATTATATCGAAGAACAAATCAATGGTAAATTTCCACGGGGAGGTAATGCATCAGAAATAATCCGAATAGCCAATCTTATTGCTTCATTGACCATGAAAGGTATTGTATTAGGGGAAAGATATAAGGAGAAAGATGCCTACGATATTTATTATTTGATTACAAATTATAAAAGAGGACCAGTTGACGCAGCAAATGAAATAAATCAACATATACAAAATGTGTTGGTAAATGAAGCATTAACCATAATTAAAAAAGACTTTGCTGATAGAGAATCGTCAGGTCCTGCATGGGTAGCATCTTTCTTAAATGAAGAAGCAGAAGAACGGGAAAGAAGAATTACCGATGTATACATGAATGTTAATGAGTTTCTGGATAAGATTAAAGAGAATTAGATAGATTTATTTTCTGTTCCGTAAGCATCCTTCGACCAAAATCCCTTTGAGAAGATGAAGCGGACCTGGCGGGATTCGAACCCGCGATCTACAGCTTAGGAGGCTGTCGCCCTATCCGGGCTGGGCTACAGGCCCAAAAAAAGAAAGGAGTTAAAGAATCATGATATGGCGTTATCATTTTTTAATTTAAAATCCTTCATATTCCACAGAAAATGATGCCGAAGAGATCTCATCAGATTTCGGTTTTTTTTCCCGTAATTCTTTTAATCGAATGGTTTCAACTGATTGATCGTGTTGTTCTAAAAGATGTTTTAAACCAGGTATGTGACCATCACCGACGATTGCAACGATTTCTTCGTAATCCTGATGAGCTTTTCTGATTTGATCTGCCATGAATTGATTTCGTTCATCAAGCAATACTCGTTTAATCGTTGGAAATTTATCACCAACTTGTTCTAGATATGATTCCAAATTAGTTTCAATCTTGTTTATTTCTTCATCAACCTTTTTTTTACTTACAAACATACTGCCAAATGATGAAATAAGAAGTTTTAGTTTTT
>JAGXLH010000152.1 GCA_018334795.1 Thermoplasmatota archaeon | reverse complement strand
AAAGGCCGTATTTTCTCGTTTTAATCCCGTTGTATAAAAATATTGATTATTGAATAAATAAATTTGTTTTCATGTTAAAATTGTCCATGTACATCAATTTTTTTTATTTTTTTTATGTGGTAATTAGACACATTAAACATCCATTTTCATTAAATTTGATATGCATGCGAGCCCGAATTTAACAAAGAAAAAATGATTTTTCGATGAGTTCACACAAAAAATTTGAGGTTTTGGAAATCATCTTTAAAACTTCTATTTATTTTATCGTAATTTTATACAATTAGACTACAAAATTGAAGCAATTGAAATATGTTAGCAGATATTTGTAAATGCTGGAGGATGATTTTGTTTTCTCTTTGTGATTTCCAAGAAAATCATCCCATTGAGTATCTTGCGTGAACTCTAATTTGTAATTGGAGTATGTTGAAAGCATATCATTTGTTGAATAAAAAATTGAAAGCCCATGAGATCCTGTTTGATTGATGCCATGGCATTCGGAAATAATTGTTTCAGAAAGATTGTATTTAATCTTTTTAAGTATCTGTTGAATAGGTTGTTCTGATTCAATTTTTAAATATTGTTCTACAAAATCATAGAGATCTAAGAGATAACTATAACCAAATTTGTATGGACTGAAAAAATTAGTATTATTTACAAAATAGTAATCTTTGGTTTGGTTTCGTGCAGATAAAAATTTATGGTAACATGACTCTTCATTTTCAATTAAATAACTGCTTAATTCTTCAATATTTTCCACCAGTTTATTCAATTTATCTGTTCGAATGGCACTAATAGTCATAATATCTTTAAACTCATTTGGATTATTGCAAATGAGATTCACAATTTTTTCTCCTATATCAATAGTACTCATGGTTGTATTATTATCAAGGAGGTCGCATAGATCATCTATCATCCCATACCAATCAGTTCCGTATCCTGTGCTTTCACTTGCAACATACACTTCACAATTATCTTTAACTTCGTAAGATGCTTCTAATGAACCCATGAGGCAGCATCCGGCTTCATCCCAAAATAGTTTTTTAGCAGACATGATATGTCTGCTTAATTAAGATGGGATGTGCGAAAAAACGAGTTAATCCAAAAATTTTGAACTATGTAAACCGAAACTTCAACGTATTGTACATAAAAAGCACCATCAAAGCAGTCGAACAACTCCCACCACCATGGAAAACGAAGAAAAAAGGACGAAACGGACATGACCCAAAAGAAGTAGCCACGGGTTGCATCCTCAAAGTAGGATTCAACCAAACCTATGACAGCATTGAAGCATACTTGAAAGAAAGCGAAACGTTCAAAGATCATTTCGATGACATACCCGGTCATAGTGTTATCCATCGAGGAATGAAGAAACTAACCACCCGATACATTCGAAAAGTTACCAACCGAATCATCTGTTTTCTCAAACGAAAACACAAAAATGTTGCCGTGGACAGCAGCGGATTCAGCACGCATCACCACAGCCTCTGGTATGACATCAGAATTAAAAAAAGAGGGAAACGACGAGATTGCCTGAAATTACACATCGTTATCGATATTGACACGGGTATCATCCTCTGGTTCAAAAACACCCGGTGGAATCAACATGATTCACCCGTGTTTCAAAAACTCCTGAAACATCTCTCAGATCTTGGAGCAGTCTTCGGAGATAAAGCATATTCATCACGGAACAACTGTCAACTCGTGGCAAACAAAAACGGTGTACCCTTTCTTTGCTTCAAAGACAATGCTACCAATCACGCCCATGGAAAACTTGCATGGATCGTTTCCATTCGTTCATACAAGAAAAACAAAGACGAATGGATGTCCGCGTATCATTTCCGATCTATCGTAGAAAGCGTGTTTTCCTCCATCAAACGACGATGGGGAAGCTTTCTGAGAAGTAAAAAACGATGGATGCAACGAAAGGAGATCTCCTTGAAGGTGTTATCGTACAATATCAAACAAGGATTACTAGTTCAGTATGCAAAGGAAAGTAAGATTCCTTTGTGGAAAACGTGCGAATAATTCCACAAAGGTCCTTACATTCCACCAGTATATGAGTGGATACTATGTTTCGCTAATTAAAATCATTGGTTTTTTCAACGCTGATGTTGAAAAAAACATCAGCATTCATCGCTGAAAAACGATTGAAAACATGATTTTGATGCAATACAGAGTCAAAAACAAGCAATTGAAATACTAATTACGGGATGAAGCCTACAATTCATAAAATAATTTATACTATCAATGATTTTCTGTAAAAAAAGGGAAATCCTCATGATTAATTATTGTCCTCAATGCGGAAAACGAATTACTGAATCTAATTCAAAATTTTGTTCGGCTTGCGGAACCTCATTACAAAATAATTCTGATTCATATAATCAACGAATTAATTGGTCAAAACCTGAAGAAAAAAAACTTCCAGCTGCAGCAGAAACTATTATTTCACTTAACAATGTCGCAGGTATAATATCGCTGCTTTTCGCAATTTTTTTCCTGGTTATTGGCATTCTAACGTTAATCGTCTTTGTTGGCTTATTTATTTTAATATTTTCCGTTGTTAATTTTTTAATCCGTTGGAAACTTAATGAAATAAATACCCTTATTAAAGAGAGAAAATTCAACCAAGCGCGAAACGAACAACTCATCTGGATGATCTTAGGATTTATTCTCGGCGGAATAATTATTGGATTAATACTTCTTATTGCTTATATTAAATATGATGACATTCGATAGTTACACATTTTTCAAATTTTATTAGGATTTTGTATGCTGTCTTCTGGATTGTTTAAAAAAAATCTGAATAATCGTTTGGTTCTCCTTAATTAATTAGATGCTTTCTCTATTTTGTAAATAGATTTTTTTTTTACCTAAATTATTGAAAGTGTAACGCTATTTCCAGTTTATATTATACAAACCAAATACACTACTTAATATATATCAAAAACATATAAAAAATTTCTTATCGATAAAAAAATACGCTAAAATCAAAAGATATTTCAAATCAGAAATAATTCAATAAAAAAGACGAACAATTTATATTTGATGACATATATTAAAGTTATTTGTTGCCACTGCAACAATAAATATGAGAGAGCATGATGGCGAAAGAAAAGAAGAATACCGAAGTAAAATACAAATTAGATGATACCGATATCAAAAAATTTGGAATCAGTCTAAATCTTGTCAAGGATACTAACTTTATTACCTTTTTAAATCAATTTATCAATTCTATTCCATTACTTGTCGTGGTTATTCATCCAAAAGATTACTCTATCGTTTTAGCAAATAAGCATATAGCAAACAGTCTCAACATCTCCGTTGGAAAATTAATTGGAAAAAATTTCCTTGATTTTTTACCACCTGGCGAGATACGGCAAAGACGTAAAACTTATGCAGATAAAACAATTCAAGATAAAAAATCAATTAATTTAATCGATAAAAGAGGAAACAAATATTTTGATAGCAAAACAATCCCCGTTATTGATTCTGAAGGAAATGTGATCTATGCTATTGCAATAATGCAAGATGTTACTAAAAAGAAAGATGCGCAAAAATCACTAGCTGATAAGGAACAACTTTTTTCATCAATGATACAAATCTCCCAGGATTTTACATATATCACAACTAAAAAAGGAAAAATTATTTATCAGTCCCCCTCAGTAAACAAGATTTTAGGTTACACAGAAAAACGTATTGGAAAATCTATTCTTGAACATGTTCACCCAGATGATTTTTCATTTGCTAAAGATTTTGTTGAAGAAGTGGTCTCAAAACCAGGTATTTCAAAAAAAATTGTTGTCAGAGTAAAAGATAAAAAAGA
>JAGXLH010000037.1 GCA_018334795.1 Thermoplasmatota archaeon | reverse complement strand
CCCTAATTTCATCTGAAATTTTAGGATGGTAACAAAAAGACTCTTAAGAAGAAAGTACTTTTCCGGTTGTGTTCTATGTTAGATATTAAACTCATCCGAGAAAATCCAGATCTTGTCAGAAACAATCTTGAACGAAGAAAAAAACCAAAGTTTTTGAACATGCTCGATCAGGTTATTGCCGTTGATGAACAATGGCGACAACTTAAATCTGAAGAAGATTTGCTGCGACAAAAAAGAAATGAACTCACAACGTCTATTAAACAACTAAAAAAAGATGGAAAATCAGATCAGATTCCAACCGTCATTGCTGAAGCTAAAAAGATTCCTGATCAAATTAAGGAACTTGAGAAGAAAAGAGAACAAACAAAAAAACATCGAGATGCTTTATTACTTCAAATTCCAAATTTACTTCATGAATCAGTACCTTATGGTGAGGATGATGAAGGAAATGTAACTGTTGAAACATGGGGTGAACAACCATCATTTCATTTTGAACCATTATCTCATGTTGATCTTGTTGAATCCTTGCAATTAGCAGACATTGAACGAGCTGCAAAAACCTCAGGTGCTCGCTTTTATTTTTTACAAGATGACCTAGTCAGTCTTGAATTAGCAATCATTCAACATGCACAACATTTACTGAGAAAACGAGGTTATCGATTGATTATTCCACCAACCTTAGTAAAAGGATTTGTGATGGAAGGCGGAGGGTTTTTACCAACATACCGGGATGATGTTTACAAGATTGAAGATGAAGATTTATTCTTAGTTGGAACAAGTGAAGCACCACTTGTTGGTATGCATGCTGATGAAATATTGTATGAAGATGATTTCCCGCTTCGATATGCTGGTTTTTCCACTTGTTTTCGAACTGAAGCTGGAGCCCATGGAAAAGATACCAAAGGCATCTTTCGCACACATCATTTTGAAAAAATAGAACAAATTTCTCTTACGAGCCCGGATCAGAGTTGGAAAGAACATGAATATTTATTTGAAACTGCTGAATTATTCTGGCAATCACTCAAAATTCCGTATCGAAAGGTGAATATTTGCACAGGTGATCTTGGAATTGTCGCTTCAAAGAAATTTGATCTAGAAGGATGGTATCCATCCCAGGAAACATATAGAGAATTAGTATCAACAAGTAATTGCACGGATTATCAAACCAGACGTTTAAAGATCAGATACCGAGAGAAGGATGGAATGCCAACACAAATAGCTCACTCCTTGAATTCAACACTGATAGCCATTGAACGTGGTCTCACCTGCATTCTTGAGAATTATCAACAAGAGGATGGTAGTGTGAAAGTTCCAGATGTATTACAAAAATATACTGATTTTTCAGAGATAATTGGACAGAAAAAAAAGAAAAAAGAATAAAAGATTTTTTTGTTTTTTTATAAAGATATTGCATCGACAGGGCACTCATCAACGCAGGCACCACATTCGGTGCAGGTATCTGCATCGACCTTTGCCTTATCATCTAATGTGATGGCGTCGACAGGACAGGCATCAACACAGACACCACATGCAATACAAGTATCCTCATCAACTTTAGCTGGCATGATTGGCAGTAATGTCAAAGGGTTTTTAACTTTTTCTCCGTTTATTTTATCCATTCAACACTTTTTTTTAAACGAAAGATTTATATTAAATAGAAATAGTAATTATATAGTAGTTGGTGATGGAGCCCACCAAGGTATTACCAGCCTAAACCGCCACACCATTGGCTGACGGCCCCTGTCTATTAAGCAATGGTGATTCCTTATGAAGAAAATGAAAAGTAGGTGTTGGCAGAATTCTTTTCTCTCAAAACTCATTGTTTTTGAATTGTTGATTGGAATTAATTTTTTAATTACTAATTTGGAGGCAGAAATATGAGTGCATTTGAAAGATTAGAAAAAAAGATAGATCGGCTGGAACACTCAATTGAAAAAAATCGTGAAAAAATCGATGATTTGCAGCATAAATGTGAAGATCATAAGATTAGCGAGAGTAAATTTGAATCGAAGAAGAAACAGTTACATTCCAAGATTCGAAATTTAGATTCCCGATTACGAGTGTTAAAAGGAAATCTTGTTAAAAAGAAACATAACACAGCGAAATAGTCAGTAAATTGAATTATTCTGTTTGGATTACACGGTATTTTAAAAAAATAAACGGAGGAATATGAATGAAAAATAAGATTATGGATTGTTTGAACTCATTAGGTTTTACACTTGTTAGTGATGAAACAGCAACAAGAAAAATTTTTGTGTATGATAATGTGTTAGTATCTGTAGAAGAGCAACCCGGTCAGAAGAAATAAACACCGAATAAATTGAATTTTTTTCCTATCTTTTTCTTAGATGATAGTATTAGAATAGAACAAATACATCTAATAAATCTCGGGATATATCTCCATCTGTATCATATGCGATAGTTTTTATTATGTGAAGCCCCCGAGTTAAGGATGCTTTCCATTCAAATGGATCTTGTTCATCGACTTTTTTAAGTTCTTCATCGACATAAAATTCGATTTTTTCAGTGTTTTCTGCAGTTACAGTGATATCGATTGGACCGATGATTCGTGGTGCTGCTTTTTGAATATTTGGGATATTTCGAAAAAGTTGAGAAAACTCAGTGCCTTGAATATATGAATGAAATATTTTTGGATGAGTGATATATACTTTTGGTACATCGGGTTGTATGTTACCATACGCGCCATCAATATACATCACACCCGTTCCTTCACCATACCATTCGGCAAACCAAGTTGAATCATAATGCATTCGAATATATCCATCTTCACCCCAGTCTGACCCGCCACTGTTTTTTATGATCCAGCATTGCTTCTCATCATCATAGCCAAAAATGGTCATTACATGTCCGCCTCTTCTTGTTCCAAAGGTGTGTTTATACACTCCGCCAGTGTAATAATTGAAATCTTTATAGAGATTGAAACAAGCAGGTAAAGGACCATATTCGATTAAAGCTTCTTTTATAGACTCTTCATCTCGATCTACCCAGCCCCATTCTGTGATTTTTACGGTTCTGTTTTCCCATCCTTCAACGCTAGTATATGGGTAGTCGAATGGTCGATGTGGATCTGGGTAGCAGCCCTCGTCTGGTACGCCATGTTCAATGAGATAATCAGCAGCATCTTCGATGTTAACATATCCGGCTCTATAGGTTCCACCTGCATAAAAATACAAATGTGTCTCAGATAGGTCTGGTGTGTATCGTTCCTTTTGGTTGTATTGTAATTTAGTTTCTAATGCGGCACATAATGCATATGCCTCACAGGTTGGTGCAGGAGCTTGATTTTTAACTGGTGTTGAATAATCCACTCCTTTGATGTTATTCCAACTGAAAAATGAGGGAAGATCTGAAATAGATTCTGAATCTGCAAGAAAGTTTGGTTGAAAAGTAATTATGAGAAGAAATGTTGTGATGAGGATGACTATTTTTTTCATGCTAACCAATAATATATCACATTTTCTATATTAAAATATGTGGGTACATTTCATTTGGAAAATAATAAGAAAATATCATTTTTTTAAAGAATAACAAAAACATCAACGATATCCTTTGAAATATCTCCATCTGCATCATAAGCAATGAGTTCTATGGTGTGAAGACCTTTCGGTAAAGTTGCCTTCCATTCAAAAGGGGCAGATTCATCTGTTATTTTGAGTTCATCATCAACATAGAATTCGATTTTTTCAGTGTTTTCTGCAGTTACCGTGATATCGATTGGACCGATGATTCGTGGTGCTGCTTTTTGAATGCCAGGTATTCCTCTTACGATTTGTGGGAATTCAAAGTTGAAAATGTACGAATGAAAGATCATTGGTTGTTGAATAGTTATTTTTGGTACCTCTGGTTTATAGTTCCCATACACTCCATCGACATAAATAATTCCTGTATCTCCTCCATAGCATCCATCAATGAACATCTCCGGATCGTAACCCATATGAAACCAGCCATCATCACCCCATTGAGATCCCCAACTATTTTTAACAAGCCAGCTTTGAGTAGTATCATTATATCCCATTAACGCTACTAAATGTCCTCCAACGATTTCATCTGTTGAGCGTTGATATATTCCTCCATTGTAATCATACATATCATCATAAACATAGATGCAAATGGTGAGTGGTCCATACGTGATTAATGCTTCTTTTATAGACTCCTGATCGTGAGGAACCCAGCCCCATTCTGTGATTTTTACGGTTCTGTTTTCCCATCCTTCAACGCTAGTATATGGGTAGTCGAATGGTCGATGTGGATCTGGATAGCAGCCTTCATCGGGTACGCCATGTTCAACTAGGTAATCTGCAGCATCATGAACATTGACCCCTCCTTGTTCATAGGTTCCACCTGCATAAAAATATAAGTGAGTTTCTGAAAGATCAGGTTGGAAGAGTTCGCCGGTTTCGTATTGTATGATGGTTTCAAGTGCTGCACATAATGCATAAGCTTCACAGGTTGGCGCTGGACTTTGATCTTTCATTGGTGTGGTGTAATCGACTCCATTAATATTCCTCCAGGAAAATGAACTAGGTAGATTATTTGATTCTTGTGCTATAGGTAGAGGGAGTGAAATATTTATTATGAAGGTGATAAGGATTAAAAGTGTGATAATGATTTTTTTCATGACTTGTCCCCATTTTATTATTGAACTAATTATATTTAAGATATTTGCTAGTAGTGGATTTATTGTATTATTTCGTTTCAGTTTCTCAATAAATTTTATAAGCCTAAATTGTTTAGGCAATCCAAAAAGTGAAGCGTGTTGTCATGCCATCCGAACGAACTGAAGATTATCTCGAGGCAGTTGCACTAGTTATAGATGAAAAAGGTTTTGCAAAGGTAAAAGATATTGCTGAATATCTAAAAGTATCTCCATCAAGTGTTACAGAGATGTTTCAAAAGTTAAAGGAAAATAGTTTCATTCACTATGAAAAATATCGTGGGGTTACGTTAACTGACAAAGGACTAGATATTGCAGTAAATACCAAGAAAAAACATGAAACTTTAAAGGAGTTCCTTTGTATCTTGGGAGTTCCAGAGTCAATTGCTAATGAGGATGCTTGTCGGATTGAACATGTAGTTAATATGGAAACTATGAAACGATTGACAAAATTTGTTTCATTTGTTCAAGATTTTGATGAAAGCCCTCGTTGGCTAAATCATTTTAAACATTATTATGCAACTGGAAAGCATTTTTCCTGTAAAAAATTTGGAAAAAACAGTTCTAATGAAACGCATAAATCTTAAAAATTAGTAAATACTTTATTTCGTTTATGATAATGAAAACAAGGTTAATGGTAAATATTTATTTACGATGAATGGATGTAATCTGGCAACGTGTCGGGAAATTAATGGATTGATGACGTATGACTATATTAGAAAAAACAGAGTCAATTTGTCCAGGATGCTATCAGGAAGGAAAAATCAATAAAATTGATGCTGATATCATTGAGGAAGATGGCAAGGTATGGATTCAGAAAACCTGTGACAAACATGGATCGTTTAAGGATATATATTTTAATGATGCATCGATTTATAAAAAATGGATTAAATTCAAGGTTACGGGTATTGATTCTCCGGATGTAAAAACGCAAGTTCTTGATTTTCCACCATTATATGATATTCATAAATCTCAAAGTGTTTTAACCAATTTACTTGTTACTAACCGATGTAATCTTCGTTGTAGTTATTGTTTTATGAATGCTGGAGCCTCCGGATCGGTGTACGAGCCAACCATGGATCAGTTAAAGGATCTTATGTTGCAAGCAAGAAACGAACATCCAATGGGATCTAAAGCGATTCAAATTACGGGTGGGGAACCAACAGTTAGAGAAGATCTGCTTGATATTGTAAAAATGGCCAAAGAGGTAGGTTTTTCTCATGTTCAGGTTAATACCAATGGATTGAAACTTGCGGATAGTGCGGAGTATTGTCAGCAGTTAAAAGATGCGAAAGTAAATACTATTTACATGAGTTTTGATGGAGTTACAAAGGAAACTAATCCATGGATTGAAAAAAATAAACAAGCAATTGAAAATTTGCGGAAAGCGAATTTAAAAATAGTTCTTGTTCCAGTGTTGATTGGAGGTCAGAATCTTTCTGAAACTGGTAAAATCGTTCGATTTGCATTAGATAATATGGATATTATTCGTGGTGTCAATTTTCAACCCATTTCATTTTGTGGACGTATCAAGAAATTAAAGGATGAAAAGCGTGAGATGCAACGTGTTGATTATGTTGATATGATGAAAGCACTGGATGAGGAGTTTGATGGATATCTCTCTCAAGATGATTTTTATCCAGTGCCTTTTGTATTCCCTGTTTCAAAGTTAATTGAAATGTTGAAAGGTAAAACGCAAGTTGAGTTTACGGCACATCCTGGTTGTGGTGGTGCGACGTATTTGTTTTTGGATGATGATGGAAAACCCCTCCCCATAACTCGGTTTATTGATGTTGAAGGATTATTGTCTTTTATTGATAAGGAAAGTGGGATTTCTGGTCCTCTTAAAAAAGCACGTGTTGCTGCTGCATTTTTACGTAAGGTGGATGATTTTGTTGATTATGACAAGGCGCCACAGGGCTTTGATTTAAAGCAGTTGTTAAAAGATGCAACGATTGGTGGAAGTTACGATTCGTTGCGTGGTTTTCATTATAAGAGTTTGTTTTTGGGATCGATGTGGTTTCAGGATCCATTCAATCTAAATATCGACCGCCTTAAACGTTGTGTAATTCATTACACAACTTTGGAGGGTATTGTGCCGTTTTGTGCCTATAATGGCATAGGTGTTGGCGATGCAATTCGAGAGAAACATTCTGTTCCAATTAAGGAATGGGAAAAACAAACTGGCCGAAAAATGAAGGATGATTTACGAAAAGATGTTCCATTAACCTAATTTAATGGTTCACTTTCTTCAAATTATTTTAAATTATCTTTCAATTTTTTGTTGGCAAAAGATTGTAAAAACTTTCTATATACTGCATGGTTAAGTTCACAATCCATTATGCATCCGTTTTTTCAAACCCATCAGAGATGTGAAGAATCATTCGCTCATATCATAATTATTGTAAATGAAGCATTGGACGGGATGTTAAATTTCTTTAGACGCAAAAATACTAATCTTTTTAGAGATAATGACGAATAATTTAGTTTCATACAATTCTTTTCCTCTTTTTCAGGTGAAATCTTACCATCAGTGATATTGGTAAGGTGCCAATCAACAACTAAATATTTATATTGGTGCAAAAACTTAAAAAAATCGAAATTTAGAGGATAATATAATTCATTCAAAGTTAATTTCTGATTTTTTAAACAATTTATTTGGCATTTTGTGCAACCCTAATGAATGGTAAATATTTAAATATTAGTTAAGTATAACTTAACTTTATGGCCTTGTTAACAAATCGTGACAGAGAATACCTCAGAATCCTCTATCTACTCAAGGGTAAAAATCAACCAGTTGGCCCAGTTAAATTATCAAAAAAACTGGGAGTTAGCAAAGTTTGTGCATTTCAAAAAATGCATCGATTACAAGCACTAGGATATGGAACTTACCTTCTCCGTAATGGATTAAAACTAAACAGCAAAGCAATAAGCATTGTTGAACAAGATGTAAAACGACATCATATCATTGAAGCATTTCTTCAAAAAAAATTAGGATTAACACATCAACAAGCCTGTATCGAAGCAGAACAATTAGATCAATCTATGAGTCAAAGATTATTCAATAAAATTAACACAAAAGAAACTATTTCTTCCCAGTCATGTTGTGGTTATAATTTAACACATAAACTCAAAGTTTCAGATCTAAAAAATTGCCCCTGGATTCAACGTTCACTCTGTAAAACAAAGGATGGTGAAAAAGCATGATTAAGAACATAAATAAAAAAGTACAATTTACTTCAATCATCATAATTGTACTAGTTTTGAGCATATTTTTAAGCGGTTGTACTAATTCAACAAACACTGATGAGAACCTCTCTGTTGTTGTTACTATTATTCCTCAAAGAGAAATGGTTAATGCGATAGGTGGAGAATATGTTGAAGTTTCTGTGATGGTGCCTGCGGGCGAATCCCCACATAGTTATGAACCTACGCCTGAACAAATTATTAACGTTGCTCAATCTTCGGCATATTTTACTGTTGGATCTGGAGTTGAATTTGAACTAACTCATATTGAGACCATTCAGGAACAAAATCCGGAATTAAAAATATATGATTGTTCAAATAATATTGATGTCATCTCCTTTGATCAACATTACGGAAAAGAAAACTATCAAGAAAATCAAGAATCTGATATTGGAGGAACTGACCCTCACGTATGGACTGCCCCACCTAACTATAAAAAAATGGCGAATGTAGTATTGGAAGGTCTTATAGAAATTGATTCTGATCATCAACAGCAATACAATCAGAATTTTCAAGAGTATATGTTAAAAATTGATTCATTACATGAAAATATTAGCATAATGCTTTCTCCACATGAAGAAAAAAAATTTATGGTTTATCATCCCTCCTGGGGATATTTTGGTGATACATATCTTCTAGAACAAATTGCAATTGAAGATGAAGGAAAACAACCTGGTCCAGCTGGAATTGCAACTATTATTGACCAAGCAAAAAATGAACGTATTCCTGTCATTTTTGTTTCTCCACAATTTGATACTTCAAGTGCAGAAACAATTGCTGAACAAATTAACGGAGAAGTAGTATCAGTTAATCCCTTAATGGCAGATTACCGGGAAACCTTACAAATGCTAGCAGAAACACTGGTTGAAGGCTATTCATAACTAATATGAGTTAAAAAGACAAATAATTTATAATCATTAATCATGTGAGAAAAAAAGAAGGTGGTTGACATGGCACCTAATTCAAATGTAGCTATTGATATAAAGAACCTTTCTGCAGGATATGATGCAGAAACCATTATTGAACATGTCAACCTACAAATCAATCATAAGGATTTTTTTGGTATCATTGGTCCAAATGGGGGAGGTAAATCAACACTTCTCAAAGCAATCCTTGGTCTCATCCCCATTCAAAAAGGAAGCATACACATTTTTGGTAAACCACCTGAACGGGGTAGAAAATATGTTGGATATGTTCCTCAATATGCTGAGTTTGATAAACACTTTCCAATCTCTGTTTGGGATGTTGTGCTTATGGGTCGAAGAGCTATGCGAGGGATGTCTCCATGGTATTCTCAAAAAGATAAAAAAGCTGCAGAAAATGCATTAAAAAAGGTAGAGCTTTTAGATTGCAAACAACGTCACATTAGTGAACTTTCAGGGGGTCAGCGACAACGAGTATTCATCGCTCGAGCACTTGCAGCTAATCCTCGTGTTCTCTTGTTAGATGAACCTACTGCTAGTGTAGATAAGGACATGCAAGAAACCATTTATCAATTCCTTCAGGAGATTAACAAAGAAATCACTATCGTATTAGTAACGCATGATATCGGCGTTTTGAGTTCTTATGTTAACCGAGTTTCTTGTATGAATCGGTATTTATTCACTCACGATGATGATCGGTATATTTCCCCAGAAATGATTGAAAAAGCATACAGTTGTCCAGTTGAACTCATTGCTCATGGTGTTCCACATCGAGTACTAGTTGATCATGATCATAAAAAGAAAAAGAGAACGGAGGAATCCTGATGGATTCACTAATCGAACTTTTTTTACTTCCTTTTGTTCAACGTATGTTCATCGCGGGATTACTTGCAAGTATTGCTTGTGGTGTGATCGGAAGTCTAATCGTTGTGAAACGAGTGGTTTTTCTTAGTGGAGGGATTGCTCATGCAACGTTTGGTGGTATTGGACTTGCATATTATTTACAGTACACCATGAGCTGGATGTGGCTTGATCCACTGGTTGGTGCACTTATTTTTGCAGTGCTTACTGCAGGTATTATGAGTCTTCCAATAGTAAAATCTCGTCTTCGAGAGGATTCCACCATTGGCGTGCTCTGGGTGATTGGAATGGCGCTTGGTGTATTATTCTTAAATGGAGTAGATCGTAGCGAAATCATTGTTCAAGACCCGGTAAGTATCCTTTTTGGGAATATTTTGCTGATACAATTTTCTGATCTTGTGCTAATGGGCGGGTTAGTGATTGCAATTCTTTTGATTTCCATTTTTCTATTCAAAGATTTACAAATTTTAACTTTTGATGAAGAATTTGCTCGTATCAGCGGCATTCAAGTTCCTCTGCTAAATTTTGTGTTGTTACTCTTAGTTGCTTTTACTACGGTAGTATTAATCAAAGTAGTAGGGGTTGTCCTAGTGATTGCCATGCTTACTATACCGGCATCGATTTCTGGGTTATTCACAAAGGATTTGAAACAAATGATGATGTTTGCTGTTGGCATTGGATTAATCATTAATATTGCTGGCTTACTCTTATCATTATGGTATAATCTACCACCTGGATCAACTATCGTTCTTTCTTTAGGGATAGTGTTCTTGTTAGCATTAATTGGAAAATTTTTGGTACAACACGTTTTTTCTAAGACTTTAAGTATCACATAAAAATATGTTTTTTTCAGTTTCTTTTCATTATTTTAATGCTGTTTTCCCGTCTTAAAAATAAATAAAAAGATTTTAATATTTAAATAACTATAATTAATAATGGTGGATGAATTATCTTTCCACTTATCACTGTCAGGTAACAATAAACCTGCATGGGGTCGAATTAAGTAATGTATTCATTCAAAAAAATTGAAACCATTCTCATTGTCATTTTACTGACCTCTGTTTTACTTCCAACTATGACTATTCCAGTCACACCTGAAGAAACCATCGAAACTAAAGACCTTTATTTGTTAAGAGTAGAACATTACTTAGAATTGGAGGCAACAGAAAACACTGATTCATTCTCCGTGAAATATGTGTTCCCGCCAGACTATGGATATCAAGTCCCCATCGTTTTAGATTTACTCAATGAGACAACTGCAAATGTTTTATCCTATTCTATTGAGCCATATGGCGTTGAATCAAATAGAGTAGTGAATTTCACGATTGGACCCATGCAACAAGACGAACATCAAATGATTCATTTCACCATTTGGGTCTTAGTTGAACATCATGATTTCTCAGATATTCCAACAGACAAACCGCTTCCAGATTGGAGAACGAATCATCCAAAAGAAGTCAAAGAATGGCTGTCTCGATCTGAAATGGTTCAAATATATCGGCCTCGTATCAAACTTCAAGCAGAGAGATTAGAAGGAACAAATGACAATGTACTATCATATGCGCAAAATATTTCTTCATTTATCAAAAATCATCGATATGGCTTTTTCTTGTTACAATTATGGACGCGGACATTTCTTAAACAAGATGCAATGACCACCTTAAGGATCAATGGAGAAAACGTAGGACGATCACATCTAGCGTGTGCTCTTTTTAGAACACAACACATTCCTGCACGAGTCATCTTAGCACATAATGATCAAGGTTTTTGGACACAAATGCATTACATGGTCGAATACTATGTTCCCGATTATGGATGGGTACTTCTTGATCCAACGAAAGGATTAACACCATATCCAACGCATCGACAAGTCATCAACCGAATTTGTAGTATTAAAGATGAACAAGATACTAAAAAGGATTATATTTATCCATTCATGAAGGGAGAGGAACGCTGGATTTGGATTGACACTGATTCTGTAAAACCGTATTATGTTGATTGTGATCAAGCAAGTAAATCTCAGATGTTTACCGAAACCATGGTTTCAGTGAAACCATTTGCTGCTGATTACAGTTTCTTTCGCACTCAAAACGTGTTCAGTCAATATCAAAAATTCTTAGGATCGACGTCTCTAACAGCATCGGATCAGCATCATGTTGAAAATGCTATCGAATTTCAAACACAATCATGTAATGCGTTAGTTGAAACTGATGATATCAATGAATACGTGTTTTATATCGAAAAAGCCTATGATGAGTACAAGGCTATTGAATAGGTGAAGCCGGCTGGTCTAAGATTACTGTAATTATTTTTCCCTCAATTAATCCTGCAATGATCATCCAAACAAGTAAAACAACCGTATAAGTTAATCCAAAATACAAGATAAGCGCTGGAAGCAATGGTATTTTTACTGATCTGTTATACAAGAACACAGCAATGAACCCATAACTCATTCCTTTTTGATGAAGCTGTTGGAATAATGGATACCACATGTAAATCGATCCATGACTAAAAATCCCAAAAATTGTTGAAAGAAACCAGCCTTTCCATCCAGCACCCACGCCTAAGTACTTAGAAATCGTTTTTGGTTTTAAATAATAATGAAAAACACTCATGATTACAAAAACAAGAATTAGAACAGGAATAAGGGTGTACAGTACACTTCCAACATATTGTACTGATTGAGAAAACGCTAAAGAATTCATCATAAACAATAGTGCATAGATACAGAGTATGATGAGAAGAAAACTGATACCAAAAAGATTCTTTTTTGCTTTATTTTTCTTCTGTTTCATGCGATTATCTCCATAGTAAATGTAACTAATCCAGCAACCACAAATGATAACAGAAAACTAATGGCGTTTCGTAACAATGAAAATCGTTTTCCCAATGCAGTCATCTCAGCAGGGAGTTGCACGAGCCCAACTGTAACCCAGGAAACCATAAATGCAGTCACAGCAAACAAACTCACTTGTTTACTGAGCAATTCATTACCTATTATGTAACTCGTGATAGCATTCCCTGCAAGAATGCTTCCAAGAAGAGATCCTATCAATCCATCGAAAATGTACACTCCGCGAAAGAGAGAAGTTATTATTTCTCCTGTAACAAAGGTATTGAACAAGCCAAGGAGTAATATCACTCCAGCAATAACTGGAAGCATTGAAAGAACGCCTTTTCCTGCTTTTGTCAGTGAATCAAGCCAAGTTGACTGAACATTCTTTTTCTTCCCGTTAGATAGTGATTGTATCTTCCTCACCAAAAAATCAGAACCATGTATCCATCTTAAACCTTTCAATGAATCATTTTCTACAATAAGTTAATTACATATTTCTTGTATTGTTGTGTTGTGGAACCAGAAGAACTCTACAATGAAATTAAATCATTAAATCATCGTATCGATGAATTAGAGTCAATGCTAAAATCAGTTCTTCGACCGTTTCAAGAAATGGGCAAAACTACGACCAATTATCTGCGTCTCATCGGACTATTGTTAGAACATGGTGGTCTCACTCCAGATACTCTTTTTGCAGAAATAAAGGATCCCATCGAAAAAACTATTGTACAGGTACTCACTCAAAAAAAGGATTTGAACATCTCTCAAATCACTGAAAATGTTCGAAGTAAAAGAGGTACTGCTTCTCGAAGAATAATTCGTAATAAACTGAAAAGTTTGGAAAATAAGAACATGGTAGAATCAACGATGCAAGGATCTCGAGTTGTCTATCGATTAACTGATGAAGTGATTAAAAAATGGTCACAAGTGCTCGGTTTCATCAAATAAGGTGAACACTCTTAGAATCATATGAAAATAAAACACATGGAGGAATAAAGAATATGAACAACCATAAGGAACATAGGCATGATGAAATACCCGATCCAGAAAAAATAAAGGAAATATTAGATGTAGTAGCAGATCGAGTACCTGGACTTTTAAGAGAACTCAGTAGTTTATTGTATAGTCCTGAAAGTGCAAAACAATATGCTCAAGCAGCAGCTATTTTCTATAAAGAACTAAAAAATGCAGGTATGTCTGAAAGTGAAGCATATGAACTCACCAGCCAGTACTTATCAACACTGAATCTTGGTAAGATGATGCGTAATTTCACGCCAAGACATGAAGATTAAATAGAGTAAATAAGTTGATATGTATGGCAAAATCAGATCAACAAATACGTCACGATTCCGTGCAGTTAATGGCAAGGATCATGTCTTATTTACCAGTGATTCTTATCAAGTCAGGAACGGCATGGTTATCGTTTAAAAGACAGGCGAAAAAAGGTGGAAAAACCTTTCAAAAAGAACTTATTAACCAAGGATTGGATAAGGAAATAGCAGTGCAGTTTACTAAAGAGTATACAAGTAGCAGCAATTTGGTAAAAATCTTATTTAATCATTATTGATTTTGTCTATATTTTTTTAAATGATTGTTTTTTCCATTTTTTTTTGACATTTGTTATATTACTATATCAAAAATTATATAAACCGACTATATATTATATAATATAGAAAATTAATTTGATGTTAAATAAGGGGAGTGGTACTGTCGGAGGGCATTTACCTCAAAAGTTCATTTGTGTTGCAATCATTTTCTCTCTAATCTTTACGCCAGTAATATCTAGTGAAGAAGATATGAATGTTTTATTTGATGAATTTGATTGTATA
>JAGXLH010000036.1 GCA_018334795.1 Thermoplasmatota archaeon | reverse complement strand
AAGAGCCGGTAAATAATAGGTGGAAAGAATTAAGATTATTGAAAAAAGAATCATTGATAGTAATTTTAGACGAACATTTGATTTTATAAATGCATATATACTTTGAATGAGTATTAATGTGGTAATGAGGAGAAGAAAGATTTGTAGTAATCCATCGCCAATATAAACATTAAGGATGGTTGAAATGAATCCAATTAAAATCAAAAATAATGAATAAATAATGGTTATTGAAGCTAACACATTTTTAGGTGTAAACTTTTCTTTATCCGTTATTGTTTCTACAAAGCAAACAAGTTGATTTTTTATAGTAGACCATTCCATCTGATATTTAGCCTCCCTTGTATTTTTTCTCAACTCGTTCTTTTAAGAGATTTGAGGTAACACTCATTGTTCCAACAATAATAAATAGAATCACACCGCAAGCAAATAAGGAATATGTTTGAATTCCAGTTGCTTCACCCATTTCAAGAGCGATGATAGAGGTAAGCGTTGATCCGGATTCAAAGATGTCAAAAGGTGGAACTGGTATTTGCATAATGTTACCAACAACTAATGAAACAGCCATCGTTTCTCCTACTGCTCTACCCATCCCCATTATAATAGCTGCAGAGACTCCTGAAATAGCGGAAGGAAATGTTATTTTTTTTATGGTCTCCCATTTTGTTGCACCAAGAGCAAGAGATGCCTCTTTTAAATCCCGGGGAACTGCTTTTAATGCATCATCTGAGATACTTATGATTATTGGAAGTGCCATTATTCCAAGGACAAGGGATCCAGCAAAAAGAGAGATTCCTTTTAACAAATCAAAACTTGGTTGTAAATATTGAACTAAAAGCGTAGCACCAAGAAAACCATAGACTATCGATGGTATTCCAGCTAAGAGTTCAATGACAGGTTTTAAAATTGTTCGAATATGAAATGGTGCAATCTCAGATAAAAAAATTCCTACGAGAAGACCAAGAGGAATAGCAATGATCATTGCACCTATGGTTACAATAGCAGTTCCAAAAAGAGCTGCTCCTATTTTATATACTTCCCGAGGAACACTCCATTCGGATTCAAAAATACTGAAACCATATTCTTGAAATGCAGGAAGCGATTCACTGAACAAAAAATATATTACAAAAAAAACAATAAAAATTGAGACTGCTGCTAGCATGAAAAAGAAAAATTTGATCACATCTTCTTTTACTGTTCTTTTAAGTAGCATACAATCTCAAGGTATATTTTTAAACTAGTATTTTTGTTCTTTGTTTTTTTTACAAAATTGGAACGAAATCTTCTTCTTCTACGATTTCTTGTCCTTCCTCACTTTTCACATAATCAAGGAATTCTTTGACTAAACCAGTAGGTTCACCAAGTGTATACATATAGAGGCTTCTAGAGATAGGATAAGATCCATCCTTTACCGTACCCATTGAAGGGACAGATCCATCAACCGATACTGCAGGACACGTGTCTTGGTCAATATATCCAAGACCGACATAGCCAATAGCGTTTTGATTCCCGGATATTTGAGAGACGACATTAGCATTTTCCTGATTGACATTATCTATTGCCAGTGTACCACCATCATCTTCAAAATCTTCCAATGCTTCACCTGAATCAGATACAATTAATTCAACAAAGGTTGCTCTTGTTCCCGAGGTTGATGCTCGATCATTGACAAAGATTTCAAGATCCGGACCGCCAAGATCGTTCCAGTTATCAATCTCACCAGTATATATTTTATAGACTTGATCCATTGTTAATGCGGTTACACCGTTTTCATACACATTTGGACTTACTACTACAGCTATTCCGTCATATGCTACTACATGTTCAACGAGATCAGAGAGTTCTACGCCTGCAATGTTTTCAACATCGCTTGCTTTTGCTGCTCTTGATGCATCTCCAATGTCAACTTCACCATTTGCCACTGATTTTACTCCAACAGAAGATCCGCCACCTGAAACCGTAATTTGAACATTTGGATTTGCGGCCATATATTCTTCTGCACAAGTTTCAGCTATGGGTAATACCGTTGAAGACCCTTTTATGGTAACGGTTGTTTGTTCTTCATCACTTGTTTCCGTGCAACCACTTAATGCAGTTGCTGCAAGAGCGATAAGCGTAATTATTACCAGCGTTTTATTGAGGTTAATTTTATTTCCCCCGTTCATGGTTATCACTTGCCGCAAACATGCAATTTTTGTTATATAGTTTATCTCCATATACTATATTGATATATATAGAATATATAGTAGAATAGAGGACTATAGAAAAGTTTAAAAATCTTTTAACAATCAGATATGCAAAACAGATAATATACTTTATGGGGGAATCCACTATAGAAATTCGCAGAGTACAAATGACCGGCGGGTCATCATATATAATAACACTTCCAAAAGACTGGGTGAAAACAGTTAATATCGGAAAAAACGATCCAATCGGGTTGCTTCAACAACCAGATGGGACCTTATTAGTCACACCAAAAATGGATAAGGAACAAACAAAAAGAAGTATTCGATTCAAAGTTGAAAATGGAGCGAAACAATCATTTCTTTTCCGAAAACTCATCGGTGCATACATTGCAGGATTTAATGCTATTACCATAGAATCAAAACCTCGAATTCAACCAAAAACTCGAAGTACGATTAGACGGTTTATTCAAACAACTATCGGACAAGAAGTCGTCGAAGAAACCGATACAACTATCACGGTTAAAGATCTGCTTAACCCTTCAGAGATGCCATTTCATCGAACCATCAAACGAATGCACATCATCGTTAAAGGAATGTATGAAGACACTACGACCGCACTTAAAACTCATGATAAAAACTTAGCTGAAGATGTCATCAAAAGGGATGGTGAAATAGACAGACTGCATTGGTTAGTCGCCAGACAACATCGTATCATTCAGCAAAACGTAAATTTTGTCGAAAAAATGGGAATCACCGTAGACACAGCAACCACATCATATCTTATCAGCCGAATTTTAGAACGTATTGGAGATCACGTGAATAGAATTGCAGAATACGTTATCCTTTTATTAAATAATGAGATCGATGATACTATCGTAAAAAAAGTAGAATACGGCAATGGTAAATCATTAACGCTTTTAAATAAAAGTATTGGAGCATTCACTAAAAAAGAAATCAAAGAAGCAAATGAAACCATTGAACTTTCAGAAGAACTAGAAAATCTGTGTGAAGACATTGATAAACTTGCATTAAAACAAGATGCTGCCGTTGCAATATCACTTGGTTATATCGTAGAAAGTATTAGAAGAATAGGAGAATACGCTGAAGATATCTCTGAAACAGTTATTAATCATCTTATTGGTCGGGAGAAAATCTAAAAATAATCATAATTTTTTCTTACACTCTAAAAAATAATGATGATTTATTCAAAGTTATCTATATAGATTAAAAGCAAAAATATTATATACCTTTTAAAATAAAATAATTTTTGATATCAATGGCAAAAAAACAACGAAAAAAAGAAAAACCAAAAACAATCTCTATTCTTTTCGTTCAAGAAATGTAAAGAAAAGAAAATGGTTTTTGTTATTTGGCAATCATTGCTCGTAACCAATCTGCAACATTCTCAGCATGATCTGCAATGTCATCAACCCAATCAGCGATTTTTAGTAAATGATACACATCCATTGGCGTTAAATCTTTTTCCAATTCATAAATTCCTTTTGTCATATCATATTTTTTCTTATCAGCTTGATATTCAAGCTCATGAACTTGATAAATGAATTCTTTGGTTTGCTCTCGTTCCCTTTTTACAAAACTAGTTTCCACTAAATCTTTTATATTCTCAACTGCTTTTTCCATAGCACCAACAGTTTTCATTACTTTTTTTGAATGAGAGATAAACAAGGGTTGTAACTTTTCAGGAATCTTTGTCCGCCTCATATTAAGCATGTGAACTAGATTATCTGCATGATCCAAAATAGCATCCTGTTCTCGAATCGCCCACATGAATTTTCCTTTATCAACAGGCATAAATAATGAACTTGGTAAATGATTCCGTAGATTACTTTTAATCAGATCTGCTTCATGTTCAATCTCAGAAATCTTCTTACTTAATTTAGAAAAATTTTGATAATCCCCTTGATAATATTTTATCAATCCCTCACCTAAAATATCAATACACTCGCGTACCTTAGCCATATGGTCTAATAATTGTGAAAATGGTGTTTTCCGACGATACGTATCAGCTACGGGAGCTCTAAAATGATTCTTTTTTTCTTCTCCTTCCATATCTTATTAAACCTCCAATCCATTATAAAAATATTGTTGTTAATAACAAAAACAATACAATACTTGTCGCCGCAGCAACAGGAAGCGTTACCACCCAAGACACAACGATTTTTTTAATAATTCCAAGATCAATTGCTTCCAATCCTCTAGCTAAACCCACGCCAATAACTGCTCCAACAACCGTATGAGACGTTGAAATAGGAAGACCAAGTTTTGAAGCAACTAACACCGTGGTAGCAGCACCAAAATCAACAGAGAAACCACGCGTATTCGTTAAACTTGTAATCCGATGGCCAACTGTTTGCATTACTTTTTTTCCCCAAGTCAAACAACCAAACGCAATCCCAATACCTCCAAGTGCAAGTAACCAATAGGGTATTTGTGCAGAAACACTCATCTCTCCTTTTTGAGCTAAGGGAATAATAGCTGCAACTGGACCAATGGCGTTTGCTACATCATTAGCACCATGAGCAAAAGCAACATAACACGAAGTAGTCACTTGCAATTTCCGAAAGATTCCTTCAACAGTAGCGTAATCCTCAACTGTTTTCGCACGAATATTTCGAAGTAATAACAATCCAATGATAATTACTAAAACACTGATAATACCGGAGAAAACCAACGCATTATCTACAGTGGTTATCCCTATTTTTTCACTTAATGAAGTATCTAACAGTAAAGATGAAACAATCAAAAAAGCAGTAACTCCCATTATTATAGGACCAACAATCTTTGCTGATTCAACAGGTTGGTCTTTTGCAAAGATGAGTTTAACAATGATTTTAAACACTAAAAAAGCTATCACACAACCAAACACTGGTGAAAGCACCCAACTCAAAGCAACAGAGCCGATTTTTCCCCATTGCACACAAGTTATTCCACTTGAAATGATGCCAAAACCCATTAAGGCACCAATAACTGAATGAGTTGTTGAAATTGGCATTTCATACCATGTAGAAAGTGTTACCCATAACGCAGCTGCAAGGAGTGCTGAAATGAAACCAAACAGAAGTATATTTGAATTTGGAATCATTGAAATATCTACGATTCCGCCTTTCACCGTTTCTACAACATGTTCACCAACAAAAACAGCTCCAACGAAATTTAAAACTCCTGCGATTAACACCGCTTGTTTGAACGTGATTGCTTTAGCGCCAACAGCTGAGGCCATCGAGTTAGCTACATCATTGGCACCAATACTCCACGCCATATACAATCCTATAGCTGCAGCACCGCCGATGACAAAAATTGTGTATGAATCTACGATTTTACATTTCCCCTTTTCGTTTCATCATGAGGTCATACCACTTTTCCAAGCCTGTATATAGTTTCCAATTATGTATAAAATTTATATAGATAAGAATTACGAAAAAATTCACATTATCATCTGTTAGAATTAGTCAATTATCATGATATATTATCATTGAAAAAAAGGAATAAAGAATGTAGTAAAATGCATTGTTTAGTCCAAATAAAAATATTCTTTTGTATGTGGATTAAATGCAATTTTTTCTCCAGTGACATTAGCATCATATCCTGGATACCCATATTCTCCTGCCGTTGGATCAAGTACAACACTCTGTTTATCATTCAGCAGGTATGTTGAAATAGAATTATTCTTAAACAATTGATAAAAAGAGGGTTTGAAATACTGTTCAATCTCTATAGTGATTGAAGCAGGCCTAAATCCAGGATTATGAACAATAATTCCTCCATACGTCTTCATAGAGCAATTTTCGTTAGAAAGATCACTAGTTCGCTGTTGACAACCAGAAAAATGAGTAAACGAAGTGTCATTTACAAAAGCATTGAACTCCTCTTTTGATGGAACAATATACAAATCAATTGGACGGTTTGAAGAGAGATCATAGGTAAAGGTAAGTGATTCAAAAGATTCAGAGAGATTATTTCCATCTCCACCATAATACCAACTTGATTTACGATTCAATGAAAGAGTATCAGTAAACAATTGTCTAATGTTTTTATCATTATCTTTTTCAACTTGTGTAATCAATGATTCTTCAACATATGGCCAAAGTGAGCTTGGATTGATATTAATCGCTAATGCGTATGCATGAGTTTCGGTTAATACTAGATAACTATTTATTCCAATGTTTTCAAGAAGTGAGATAAGAAGAATGGTTAAATCTTCACAATCTCCACCCTTTTTAGACATTGTTTCATAGGGAGATTGAATGACCTCTTCATCCTCAGGATCTGAAATATATTGATAATGTTCTACGATATGTCGATAAATACTATTTAATACACAGGCAGAATCAGTAGTATCACAGTTTTCAATAATGTTTATAGCATATGCGTGTAAGGTTTCATTATCTACATCGATTTGTTTAAGATATGGATTTGCTCGCCTTACCTTTGGGTCAACATCAAAATTAGAAATAGTTTCAAAACAACCAGTTAACGAAATTAAAAGGATAAAAATGAAAAAGTGCATGAACATTTTTTTTATTAAATTGCCTTTTTTCATGTTATCAACTTTGTTTTACTTCCAAGGAGTATCTTGTTGTTGAAATGAATTAAAAGGATTTGCTGGTTGTTTCACAAATTGAAAAGGTGACATCTTTAATCGTTTCCAAAGCAATGTGATACTTAGAAAAATAGATAAAAACATGATTATAATCAACTCAACATTTTTTTTAAATCCTTTCGCAATCATCAATTCATAGATTTTTTTGGTACCCATGGTAATAATTGCAGCATAAACCGAAAGAATAACAACCCAGGGGATATTACTCACAATCTCATCAATAATCATGGTCTGGACGAAGTATAATCATCGTAAATAACAATACTGATTTTAACAAATTTTTTTATAGGGAAAAATTTATGACGTAAAACAAGATATCATCAATCGCGGATGGGATCGCATATGATTCAACAAAAGGAAAATATTGATAAAAAGAGTTTAATAAGGGAAAATGAAAAGAATCTAGCAGAGGATGACTTTGGAATAGAGGAATCATCTGTAATGATCACAAGCGAATCTTCAGGCAACACTGTTGTTAATCGATTACAAGAACAAATCAATCAACTCCAACAAGACAAAGAATCTCTTGAAATAGACAATGTGTGTTTAAAACAGCGAAATCATGAACTAAAAAATAGAATCGATGATGTCGCCACTCATTTTCCAAAAACAAGTATTTTACTTGGAAAAAAACCTAAAAAAGTTAGGAAAAAAGGGTTTAAAATCACATTGAAAAAAAATAAATAAAAAAATAGTTCCCTTATTTTTTAAGGGAATTACATTTCTTTTAATGCGTAGCTTTTTTGACTTTTGGTTTTGATGATTGATTTTTTTGAGATTTTGTAGGTTTTTGACTTTCTTGAGTTTGTGCTGCAATAAGACATCCCCGAGCAACTGAGTTTAAAGGATCCTTTGCTTTGACAACCTTTGAGAGTTCAACACCAAGTTTTGCGTTTTTCATTTTCTTCTCAAACATTTCAAAGAATCCTTTTGGAAGTGAACTTCCGCCAGCAACTGCTACTGGAAACGCTACCTCAGGTGGTGTAATATGGGCAAGTCGTTTTTTCAAGTGTTCAATAACATACGAAATCAATGCATCGTAATAAATGTTCAATGCTCCCTCTGGACTTCCGACAGTCACTTGATTATTCAATGAAGAAACTTTCTCTTTTGTTGCAGTAACTCTCTCCTTTGTAAGGCCTGTTGATTTCGCTGCCTGCTCATCGATCCAATCTCCTCCACGACCGATACTAAATGACAATAAAGGTGAGGCCATGTATGCAAGTGTGACGTTTGTTAGACCTGCGCCAAAGCTGACACCTAAACCAGTGAAATTATAATCTGCAAGTTCCGAATAAATAACAGCTAATCCCTCATCGATGACTCGTGCATCATATTTTAATCGTTTAGTCAATGCTTCCATTGTTTTCTTATGGTAGAGCACATCCATGTCTACATCAATTGGATCCGCAGGAGTTGAAATGTAAAGAACCTCCTTGCTGTCTTTTGTATTACCAAGTACTCTTTCTACGATAAGCTGCATGATTGGAATTGCCTCTTTTTCTTGAGGGCTGACGATTCCATGTTTCATTGGTCTGCGTGCTTCTTTTTCAAAAATGGTTGCGAATTTGAACGCATCTTCACCAAGAAGTCGTATTCCATCGTCGTCTTCAATATAGAGCACTTTTGAGGTGTCTAACATGTTTTTTGTCAAATCACTAGAGTCTATCTGCATAAACGCGTTTCTTTGCCTTTTAAAAATTATATCTTCACCATTTCTATCTGCAGAAATGATGTTCATGGTACCTATATCTAATCCTTTTGCCAGTTTGCATCACCATCCATAACTGCTATCTCCTATCAACTACCTGTTTAAAAACATTTCGAGAAAAAGAAGGAGAAAAAAATTAGTTTTTATGAAAAAAGTTATGGAAAATGTGTGAAATCTTCTTTTTTTGTGGTGAATCAGTGTTCAACGTCTCCGATAGAAGCGTCGATGCTTTATCAACTCCAGCTCCACCCCATTCTTCTTTCGCACCGGGGTTTAGCGTTTGTTGAAGGGCCATCGTCTCATTCATGGTATCCTTACGTTTAATGATGGTTTCCGTATTTGCACTTGCTGAAGAAACTCTAAACGTTGGGCCAGTGGAAAGATTGAATTGCAAATTGTCCGCAGCTTGTTTCAATGTTTTTTTAATTGCTTGATCGATATCACGTTGAATTTCTTCATCAGTGTATTCTCTTTGTTGTTTTTTACTCGTTTTTAGTGGTGATTCAGTCTCCTGACTTTTGCGAAGAAGCCAAACTGTAACTTGACCGAATGCATTACCCATGAGCAAAAGAAAACCAAGAAGATAGGCAAGTAAGATGTAACTAATTGTTGGATAATACCAGTTTGTTTCAAAATTGTGATAAAATGAAACGATTCCAGCACCGGCAAAAATAGTTCCCAAAGAAAAAATCAAATATCCTTTTCTTGATTGCTTCAGCATAAAATTTATTCCAAGGGTAACAAAAAGAAGGCCAACACCCATGTATGTGATAATGTCTGTGACAAGTTTTTCTTCAGACTGTGTATTTATCTGAAAAAACATTATCGATGCTGTAGCAAATCCAATAAGTATGATTCCAGCCACAAAGAAGAGGGTACCAAAATAATAGATTGTTTCCCCCCTACGAGATAACTTATCCTCATCTGGTTTAAACAACTTTTCCTTATGTTCGCGCATCCAACATCCACTTTATTGATATATATTTTTAGTATAAAAGGATTTGGTGGAAAAAAATTGGTTTTCATATTTGTATTTATTGTAAATTGAAAAACAAAGCAAGTTGAAATCGTTGATTTTGTTAACCATGGAACAAACGGCTTATTCGAAACTAGTGGTGTTTTTTTAAGGATAATTGATTTACTTAAATTAAAAACGGTACAAAGGATGAAAAACGATATCATCATACTCTATTAAAATCTGAAGATCTAATGATAGACCTAAGGAACTTTTTTTTTAATCATATAATGCATTATGATAACATTGTTGTTTCAAATCAAAACTGATGAGCTGATATTCTGATTCTTTGGCAATATTTATTACGCGAATGTCAATGCTTGTTCCTTTGATATCAATAATGTTGAAAGTGTTTCCAAAATGCGCTCTAGTTCTTGTACACGAAAAAGTTCCAGCATTTACAAGTAATGTTTTATGGATTTGGACCGCATAAGGAACATGTCGATGGCCCATAAGCACAAGTGGTACCTTGTTTCTAAGGAGGATATCAAGTGTTTCTCCGGCATCCTCAATGATGTTTGTCTCCCTTCCAGAGTTTGGAATGGGAATGACATGGTGATGAAACCCAATGATGGTGAGTTTATTATTTTTTGAAATTCCTTCTTTAATCAATGAATGTCTTCCCCTGCCAAGATGCCCGTCATCTTTATCGGGTTCGCTAGAAGCAAGACCAACTAGGTTGAACTGAGGATAGGTTTTAATGAAATCTGGTTTTCCAAAAAATTCTGGGAAAAGTTTGAAGCCGAGGTTTCGTTCGTCATGATTCCCTGGAACAATCACTTTTTCTCCAGTGATTTCTTCAAGATTTTGTTCGGCCATTTCATATTCATGAAGAAGACCCATCGTGGTAAGATCACCGGTGATAAATACTAGGTCTGCCTGATATTTGTTTAGCATGTTTGTTGCTTTTGTGAACATCTTTGGGTTGAAATCACTTCCATGATGACAATGAATATCGGAGATATGAGCAATTCTCATGAAATAACCTATGGTTATATTCAATTAAAATTTTTCGAGAAGAATATGTATACCTCTGAGAATAGGGGGATTCGTTGACATGTTTATATCTTTAGGATTACCGTATATCTTTGAACTCTCTAGATGAAAACGTTGGTTAGAGTGTTGTGTTAGCATTTGGAAAGATAGCATCGATAATTAAGTTAAAGATATCAACTAATAATCTAAAGAAAACTCCAAGTCCATTCCATATTGCACTAAGTAGCATGCCTAGTCCTTTGATAGCAAACACGATGAGCATGGCAATGCCTTGAAGTAGGAAGACAAAAACATTGTAAATTCCTACAATAAGGGCTGCAATTCCGTTGATAATTGCTATTCCAATTGTTCCAATAACCTCAACAATGGTTTTAAGCAGCATAAATACAAGACTTATTATCGTAAGGAATATATTGATGATTCCTTGTATGAAATTCTGTATTTTTGATTGAATGTTTCCTACAATGACATCGATAAAGTTAAAGATTTCTCTAAGAATACTTACGATGACGATGTAGATGATATAAAAGATCAACAAGTAAATAAAAATTCCAAGGAATGGAAAGAATAACGGTTGTTCATCATTAGTAGAACTAGTTTGCGAAATGCCTAATTGCAATTGGTCAATAACATCTTCTTTTGTTACTGATTGTTTGTCAAATAATATTGTCGATAGCATAGTTTTAATCTTATCAAAATCCAAACTTGAAGGTGTGTCAGTATGTTTTATGATCTCCTGACCTATTGCTTCAATTTTTGCCTCTTTCATCATGGAATATTGTGTTGCAGGAATGCTAGGTACAAGTAAAAGGACAATGATTGATAGTAAGCACCCAATAATGATTTGTTTTTTCATCTAAATCACAGGTTTATATTAATTTTTTTATATTATAAACTTTTCGACATTATTTCTATAATTTTATTGTTTATTAACAAATTTAGTGAATTATTCTAAAAACTTAAATGCTATTTTTCCAGAATTAGTATTTTTTTAAAAATTACATTGTTTTTGGATGGTTTTTAAAAAAATCCCAGATCATATCTGTCGCATTGATCTCTTTAGTTGGTTCTGCTCCGTTTTCCCATCCTTTTTGGCCTCCGGGCCATGAATGAGTACCATTCACAATGGTAACAAGTGTGACCTCGGCGTTATTCTTTCCACCTGAATATGTATCACTTATAATATTTCCTGATTTGCTTATGTTTCGTTGAGCTATTTCGTTGCATTGGTTTTGTTGTACCCAAAATGAAATGGATTCATTGGTACTCATCCAAGAATACACATGCGTCTCATTTGATGTTCCACCATTATAAGGAACTCGGGAGTCATTCATTCCATTGAATGATATCACTGAAACTGGATACTCTGGTTCTGGAATCTGCCAGAGATCTTCTTGTGCTGTTGCCTGGCCTCCGATTTGTGCAGCAACTGGAGCTATTGCTGCAAAAATGTCTGATAGTTCAGCACCGAGATAATAACTCATAATTCCACCATTGGATAATCCTGTTGCATAAATCATGCTTGAGTTTATAGTATATTTTTGCTGGAGATGTTCAATAAGTGATCTGATAAAACCAATATCATCAATATTATTTTCAAGGGCATATCCACAGCAGAATCCACAATTCCATGTTAACAATCTTCTTTTTAGCTTTCCAGTACCTTCAGGATAAACAACGATGAAGTTTTCTTCATCTGCTTTTTGAGAGAAATTCGTGAGTCTTTCAGTGTTTTCAGCATTTCCTCCACCTCCATGAAAAACAAGGACTAATGGATATGATTTATCAGTGGAGTATGATACTGGAAGATGCAAAATATACGTTCGTTGTAATTCATCATGGGTAAAGACATCTCTTTTTTGTACACAACCTAGAAAAAAAGATGATAATAAGATAATGGTTATAAAGACTAACAGAAAAGTAATTTTGTTCTTTGTTATGAAAAATCTCATTAGATATTCTGATGTATATTATTTTTATAAATACTTTTTGCCATTAATCCAATCTACTGCTGGTTCATAGTTATCAAATACTTCTGTTCTAATATGATATTGTCTTTAAAGGGTAGAAATATATGAGCCAATTTCATGGACAAGAGTCTTAACTTTTTTATTTGTGAAACTTATAGAAGAAAAGAAATCTGTTAGACGGATTTTAATCATAATTTAAAGATAATCATTAAGGGAATCAACAAACGTGGAGAAATCTTGATTAAGATAATTAACTTCTCCAAGTAATCGTTCGAATGTTTCATGTAATTGACTTGCGGGTTGTGGATTAACCACAATAAAATCTTTCGGTTTTTGCACTTGGCTTTTTTTCAAAATATATTTCATCCAAACATCCGCATCTTTTAAAGCATACCCTATAAAATACACCTTGTCTGCTTCAGCGAGTAAATCGTACGTATGTTTCCAAACTAATTGTACGTAGATGTTCCGATGGGTTTTAAAATAAAGTGATGGGGGATGCATTACATAGGATAATTCAGTTTTATCCTTTAAACAATGTTCAACAGTGTGAAGATATCCCGTTGAAAAGATCCTGCTTTCTTTCACACCAGTAATATACATACTATTACAGGTTGGACAATGCATCCAATTAAATGACCCATGCGGTTTTAAAAAACGAATGCATCTTTCACCCGGAGTTTCCCAGTGTTCAAATGGTGGATGAAAAATAGTTTCATTAGCAAATGTTATTCCATAATCAACATAGATATCGTTCTCAAGGATCTTCATTAATGATTTATCTAACAATAAATCATAATTAAAACTAATAAATCCATATTCATCTTGTTGAAATGTTGAATCTGAAAATAATGCCTGCATTAAGCGTTCATGCGTATTATTTGCATTACAAGAACAATGCTCAATAGCAATACCCATAGCCATAATCAACGCAGTGCGTAATTGACGTAAATATCGTTGAGAATAGGTTGGCCCAAAGCTTTGTTCATTATCTATTGCTGCCTCAATAATCCCAAGTGCTTCTTCAAAGGTCGGAATGTGATCTTTTTTTACTTCATTGATATTTAATTTAAAAAAATCTTTGAAGTATTTAGCAATAATCGGTCTGAATTGATCTGATTGCTGATTTTGAAAATAACTATACAATAATTCTTCCTGAATAGGGAGTCCTTCGTCTTTTGAAGCACCAGCTCCAAAAATAAAAACATTTTTTTTCATACCAGTTTAGTATCTCCAATCAGTTATAGGAAAAAACTATTTTTTAACCTTGTGGAAAAAAAGAGCGTTAAAAAGAATTTATATAGATGCATATACTCCTCAATTTTTCGTTTGCATAAGCTTTTTATAGGGTTTGCCGGTCAGGGGCAATTATACAACAGTAAAAAAATGGGAAGAAAAAATGATTAATGCATACATGTTTATGGATGTAGAACCGGGATGCAGCCAACAAACACTTATTCGGATGAGACTCTTAAATCAGATTGAATCAGTATCTGTTGTCAGTGGCCATCATGATCTTATTGCAAGAGTATCAGTGAATGATTTAGAACGACTTCACGATATCACCGCTGAAGTTCATCGGATACGAGGCGTGATAAAAACAAATACACATGTAATCTCAAAAGAAATCAATGTGTGTCAATAATATTATTATTTTTAATTCTTTTTTTTCATTTATTGAAAGATACCAATAGATTTTTAGAAAAGGTGGAGAGTGTGGGTTATAATTAAAAAAATAAAGAAAAAATCTTATTTTATGGTTCTGGAACAAAACAGAAATACCAAACCGTCATGGTTTCCTCAGCACTATTACCACTACTATCACTAGCAACAATCTTCATCGTAAACGTTCCAAGTGCTGGGCCAATCCATTTTCCTTCAAACAAACCATTTTCACTATTATA
>JAGXLH010000151.1 GCA_018334795.1 Thermoplasmatota archaeon | reverse complement strand
GGAGATCCGGGAGATACTATTTTTGTCTTTAACGGAACTTATTATGAAACTTTAGACATTAATAAATCTGTAATCCTAAAAAACATGCCATCACACGATCCAATTATTGATGGAAGATACAATAACACAACTGTAACGATTTCAAATCCTTTTGTAACTCTAAAAGGGTTTACGTTAAGAAATACAAGTGGAAGCCAACAAAGCTGTGCGATAGGGTGTTATTCTTCCAATATCGTTATAGAAAATTGTATATTTTATCGAACAAAATCTGGAATTTATATTACTAATTCAACCAATATCTCTATTTCGAATAATAGTTTTCAAAATAATGGAGAAGGCATCAAGTTAACAAGATCGGAAAATATTCAAATCTATCAAAATAATTTCACTCATAATGGATTAGGAATTAATATTCAATATTCCTCAGATAGTATCATTCAACAATGCCGAGCAACAATAAATGGTATCGGAATATTTCTTTATAATTCGGCTAACATCTTAATAGACCATTGTGCCACATATAACAATAACGATAATCAAGGAGGAATATTCTTAGAATCATCCCAATTTATTTCTATTGTTAACAGCATCATTTCCCATAATGGTTTTGGAATAAAAATGTCTGATAGTAACAATGTTTCAATTACTGATTCAACAATTTCGCATAACACTCATGCAGGCATCCTCACCACCAAGCATTCTAAAAATATAATTCTTTCCTCTTGTGAACTCATAAATAATTTACGCATAAGTATTCATAATTATCAAAGCTCAATAACCGTTAAGAATAATAATATTTATGATTCAATTTGTGGGATTTATACTGAAAATGGTCGTTGCAATGTCAAAAATAATTGGTGGGGATCAATTTTTGGACCTGGTTTTTTTGAACGGAAAACACAGGATAATATCAAATCAATAAATAGTTCAGTTACTGCTATTCCCTGGAACTATAAATTCAATGAAAAATCAGGGGCAAACTGGAACATCTCAGGATTGCTCACTAAAAAACCAGTCACCTCTCCCTATGAGCGATTAATTACATTTCAAAAAAAGGATAGTGATTTAGACGGTATTCCTGACTGGTGGGAGAAAAAATACGGATACTCCCCCACTATTGCAGATGCCCATTACAATTTAGATCCTGATGAAGACGGGTTGTCAAACATCGAAGAATATTACACTGCATCGTGGAATTCTCATCCATTTCGTAAAGATATTTTTTTAGAAATTGATTGGATGGAATGCAGAACATCACAAGATGAAACAAATAAACCAAGTCAAGCATACATTCAGAAAGCAATTGACATCTTCGCTGAACATAACATCACATTACACATTGACACTGGAAATCTGGGAGGAGGCGAACTTATCCCATACGCGGAAAATTTTACATTTGCAGATCTCCGAGATTACTACTGGAAATATTTTTTAAACGAAGACATAAATAGTCCTCGAAAAGGGATTTTCCGGTATGCTATAATATGTGACTATGGGCCGGCAAGTGGATTTGCATTCATCGGATGGGACAGTCTTGATGCTTTTTGTATTTCTGCAGATATTATAAAAAACAATCATGAAGTCTCATATCCACGGCAGCGATTTATTATTGGTTCATCAATCCATGAACTTGGCCATACATTAGGACTAACCGTTGATGATCATGGAGGAAACGATAATAAAATCGCAACAATTCCATTTACCCGACAATGGTTCAAATATCTTTCTTATCCAAGTTGCATGAATTATTTTTACACATATTTCATTTTAGGTTTTTCAGATGGAAATCTTGGACCAAATGATTTTAACGATTGGAAAAACATGGATTTCTCTTTTTTCAAAAACACACATTTTACGCTACCCGATGAATATCAGTAGTAATAATCCTAGTTAATCTTCCTTCCATTTTGTTACCATAACACCAACAAGGAAGAACACAATTGCAAATAAAAGAACAAACGCAGTGAAATATATTGTTTTATCCATATCTGCATAAATCATGGTATTACGCAATGCTTCATTCACATAATATAATGGTAATCCTTGGGCAATAACCTGTAAATACGAAGGCATTTGTTCAAAAGGAAAAAAGGTTCCCGATAGAAACATCATCGGAAACGTAATCGCACCACCGGCCATATCCGCAGTTTCCTCTTCCTTTACAAATCGACCAATAATCATTCCCATACCCGAGAACAAAAGACTAGTAGCAATAATAATGAGAATTGAAAAAATAGTAATATGAATTTGTAATCCCCAGACAACTAATCCAAAGAGTAGAATCACACTAGTTGAAAGAAATGAGAGAAACAACATAAACAACATTTTAGCAAGAATCCAATCCATTTGAGAAACCGGCATGGTTTGCATTTTTCTTAGAATTCCATCCTTTCGAAATTTCGTGTTTCGTTCAATACTCCCATAAATACAAGAGGTCATAATAGTAAAACCTATCATACCTGGAACAAAATAATCAATGAACGAAAAATCATTAGCAATGATTTCTTCTTGTTGTAATGAAACAACATGTCTGCCCCCTGAAAGAGCAAGATTATATTCTTGAAGCGTACTTGAAACAATAGTCTGCACGATGGAAGTTGTCGTTTGCTGAGAGGGATCAACATAAAACGTAAGCAAACTAGAAAGAGAAGAGTTCATAGGAGATTGTTGAATACTTTCTCCGAAATCAGAAGGAATACGTAATCCAGACGCATAACCATGTTCCTGCATATACAATGAAATATTTTCAGATTGATCGATTTCTTCTATCTTAATCATGGATATATTTTCTAATTGATCCAAAAACATTGAGGAATGAACTGTATCATCCATATTTTGAATTATTAACGAATAACTTGTATCACCAGATCCGGAAAAAATTGATCCGAAAATTAAAATCAAAAGTATGGGAAATAAAAGTGTCCAAAACACAGTTCCTTTACTTCGAATCCATTGTTTAAAATTTGCTTTTACATCAGCAATAATAAATCTAAAATTCATGCTGGTTCCTCCTGTAATCGAGCACCGGTTAAATGTAAAAAGAGTTCTTCTAAATTCGGTCGATGAATATCAATATTATCATAGTTTATTGCATTTTTACGTAAAAGAGATAATACTTCTAAGATTTGATCCTTATATTGAATGCTAACTAATACATCATGATTATTTGCTTTTTTTACGTGATATCCAAAGGATTCCAACGCATTTTTTACTAAGTTAAAATCACATTTGGTAAACTTAAGGATACTGCCTTTACCATGTTTATTAATAAGTTCGTCAAGTGTCCCCTCAGCAATAATAGTTCCTTTATGAATGATTGCAATGTGATCAGCTAAATATTCTGCTTCCTCCATATAATGCGTGGTTAAAAACACGGTTTTCCCCTTATTTCGAAGTCTAGCGATAACATCCCATACTTCCCTTCTTGCTTTAGGATCCAAACCAGTTGTTGGCTCATCTAAAAAAACGATATCCGGATCATTCACTAACGAGATAGCAACACCAACTCGTTGTTTCAATCCACCTGAAAGTTGCTTGTACAACTTATCTTCATCATCAGATAAATGCATTGCAGCAATAATCTCATCAATATCTGCTTGTTTTTCAAATAAACTAGCAAAATACTCAAGGGTCTCTCTAATGGTAAGTCGTTCAAATGAATGAAATTCCTGAGGAAGAATACCGATTTTTTCTTTAATCTGATCAAATGAATCTGTAACATTCCTACCAAAAATCGAAATATTTCCATTTGTCGGCTTTCGAATGGACTCAATCATTTCAACCGTGGTTGTTTTCCCAGCTCCATTTGGTCCCAAAAACGCAAAAACTTCACCTTTTTTTACGCTGAATG
>JAGXLH010000035.1 GCA_018334795.1 Thermoplasmatota archaeon | reverse complement strand
AAACTGCGGATATGGCCGGTGGTGCGATTACGTTTCCGATGATGTTTCTATCGGGAACCTTTTTTCCTTTTGAACAAATGCCTTCGTATTTACAGGTTATTGCCCAAGGATTACCATTATATTATGTAAACGAAGCATTGCGTAATACCATGATTTATGCAGATATGGATAAAACATTATATTTCACCGCGTTTGTTCTTTTATTTGCAATTGTGTTCTTCCTTGTTGGTGTTATGGTAACAAAATGGAAGGAAGATTAACTAGGATTATTACTACTGATATTCATCGGGTAACGTAAAATGTGTGTTTTTGAAAAATGAATAATCCATATGAGACCAATCATCAAAATCATATGGTCCATGAGTTCCATCTGAAAAACCAAGGATGCGATAAGTATAATAATAGTTCATACAGCTTTTGTATTGTCGATAACGCCACCATTGTTTCGTGAATAACCAGGTAGCAGGTATATTATCATTTCCTTGGTGGTCATCAACGGTTAAACCAAGGGTATGGCCAAGTTCATGAATGCTACCACCAACAATAAGTCTATTTCGTTCTCTTCTTGGTTGATTTTCAGAGAGTTCTTGAGCAGAAATATCAAAGCTATCCAGGCCATCCCATCCAATGAATGCAAACCCTGGTCCGGGCCCCCAGTCATTGATAATACAGTAATGAAAGATTCCTTTTCGTGGATTGTTCAAATCCTGATGTAAAAAATAATCCCAATAGATATCTCTCAGATTCGCATTTGAAAAATTTGATTGATATGGAACAAGTTCTCCACCGCCCATTTTGCCATGATCAATGTGAAACATAATATCTTTGACCTCAAATACTTCTTTCATGGTTTGAATGTCTTCTGCTGTTAATCTGTTTTGATCAGGATCTCCTGTTTGTGATGGCATCCAATCAACTTCTAAAAAGATATCTTTTCTGAATGGATCTGAACCCCATTGTGAAGTATAGCATTCTTGGATATTTGTCAATCCATCGTTGTCTGGATCTAATTCTTTATGATTGTCCCAGGATAAGGGGTCGTAATCATACTGCTTTTCCCATGCATCAGTAGCACCATCATTATCTGTATCTTGACCGGTACAGTTAACCAGGGGATGAAGCCAGATATCATCAGGCATTTGGCAACGAGATGAATCCATATTCCATGTTGCACCTGCTTCAAATCGTTCGGTTGATACTGGTCTAATTTGAACGTGAGATGATTTGAATCGTACTCGATCAATAGTTGGATGTTCGAAAAAAACCGGTCCAAATGACGAACCCCACCAGTTTTGATCTATAGTACCAGTAGAATCTTCAGAAAAGATACCTACAAGAGATGAATAAATGTTGGATTGATGAATTGAAAAAGAACCACTAATGCTATGAACACTAAATCGAAAATTATCTGTAAAAAGCGAATCAGTTACATGAATATCATCAGATTCGATATTAAAAAGACCGACATGAGTATTGTGTTTAAACGTACTTTGATTAATGATAATATTTTTGCTATAAATTGGTTTCACTCCAAAACCATTATGCTGGATTCTTGAATTTTTGATGGTAACATTTTGACAATCATCTAAGAAAACTCCGCCTTGATTGTCATTATTATTGTAAATGGCTGAATCAAGAATGAGACTGTCGGTTGTTGTTTTCAGAAAAATACCTATTCCATTAATTGTTGTATAGCAATCCTGAATGGTGATCTGTGATGATGATTCACTGTTGATCCCTATTCCGTTATGTAAAAAATCATTGTGTTCTAATCTTATTTGGTTTGCTTTTTGGAGTAAAACTCCGCCACCATTGGTATGAAATAAACAATCTGAGATGACGATTTCTTCTGTTTGATTAACTATTATCCCTGATCGGGTTCGATAAAATTGGCAATGAGTAATCTGGATATTTTCCGCATCACATTGTATCCCTGAACTTTGTGGGGCACCACTTGAGTTTCGAAGAATAAAACCGTTAACTATTACATTAGGTTGTAAAATGTGAATAATGGTCTGATTATATTTCCCGTCAATAATTGGATGATGCGCATCCTTACTTTGAAGGATAAGATCCTTATCTATGGTTATACTTTCTTTGTATATTCCAGAGAGAACCATGATAGTATCTCCTGATTCTGCAGTATCAATCGCGGTTTGGATTTTTGAAAACGGATGTTGCTCTGTTCCTTCCCAAGGACCACTGTTGTTTGAGATGTCAACATACCATGTTTGAGATGGATTTTGATTAATTGATAAACCCTGTGGCAAAAGAGTTAATAAAAGAAATAGAATGATGCTGAAACTAATTATTTTCTTTGTGAACATATCTGTCCCCAGTATACTATATTAATTTATGGATATAAATATATTGGAACGTACTAAAAAATGTGTAATGCCATTGGAAAAAAAATTGATGGTATTAACGAAAGAGATGAGATTTAAAGAAGATTTAGCTCTACTTAGCCTTCTAAACTGCGAGTACCAATCAATGTTTTGGTATCTGTTACCCCTTTCAATGAACGAATCCGCTTGATGACTGTTTCTCCGATTTCATCAATGTTTTCACATTTCATTTTAACTAATATATCGTATTCTCCGAATAACGGATGGACTTCAATGACTTGTGGGATATTGTTATCGAGTTCAGCGAAAACTTCTTTTTCATACAGTGGACTTATTGTTAATAATGCGAAACCAAGTGCCATAGAAATCTGAATCAAATTTCATAATGAAATACTTTTTGCTATGTTTTCAACTTTGATCTGACTAAATGTTGTTTATTTGGCTTTTCCCGAACAATGGGAAAAAGCATATAAACAGGAAAATGTAAAAACACTTTTATATAGCATGATGAAATAACCTTGCTAATTAATGAAGGAGTGATTCTACTATGAAGTCGGTAAAGAGTATATTGTTGATTGCAGCCTTATTTTGCTCTCTTTTAGTTGCAAATTCGGTTGTTGCTGAAACAGGCATTGAAACAGATCCTGAAGATGATGTTATTGCATTTGATCAAAATTTAAACACTGGAGAAACAGAACAAACTGAAACTTCAGATGTTCCGGGTGCAGATATTGTTGAGGTATCATATGATCGTGTTGATGGTGGCACGGAAGTTACCATTTCCTTTAAGGTAAATGATCGCGGTCAAATCGAAACACTTGATTTGTATGGCATGGAAGATGAGGAAGAGTTGTTGGATTTATTAATGAACTCCTCTGATCCTCTACCTTTGGCATATAGTGCTTTTGTAATGACTGATCAATTTGAGTATGAAATCGTGTATGAAGGTGGGAACTGCACCCTTAATTATGGTGATGAATTAGAATACGCTATAGATGGAAATGAATTCTCAGCGACGTTTAATTTGAATGCTGCAAATGAAAGTATAACTAAAATTGGAGCGCAGTCATTTTTTATGGATTTCTCATTGACTTCTTCTAAAGTTTACATGGATGCTGCTCCAGATTCATTTTTATTCAAGGCTGAAATAACTGCTCCATCAACAGCTAACACCGGTGAAGAGGTGGAATTTACAGGTGCAACTTATAATTTAGCTGATCTTTTTGGTATGGGCGTAACTGAAACTAATTACACTTATGAATGGGATTTTGATGATGGTTCAAGTGGTTCTGGTGAGTCCGTTACTCACTCGTATCAATATCCTGGTTCTTATAGTGTAGAATTAACCGTGACTGATTCTGAAGGGACTAAAACATCAACAACGTGGACTGTCACTGTGAGTGAAGGATCAGCTTCAAATGGTGATTCTAGTGATAATGAAGGTAATGTCGATTCAGGTGATGGCACAGAAAGTGATAACACACTTATGATTTTCATTGCAATTATTGGAATAATCGTAGTGATAGGTGTTGTTGCGTTAGTGGTAGTTATCCGTCGATAATATTTTTCTTTATCTTTTTTTCTTTTTTTTGAGTTATCTTTTTAATACTATGGTTTATTGATGGTGTAGATTAGAGGAATAATTATGGTTGATGGCGATACAGATTTTGAATATAAAAAAAAATCATCATGGGATATTTTTTCTGATGAACAAATTGATTCTGCATTTGATTTTTGTAACGGTTATATTTCGTTTTTATCAAAGGTGAAAACAGAAAGAGAAGCAGTTGATGAAATCAAAAAAATTGTTGAATCAAAAAAGAAAAAATTATTTTTAAATAAGCATGCTGGAGCAGCAGTAGTGGCCAAAGGATCTCGTCCTATTTCTGAGGGGGTTCGATTGATTATTTCTCATATGGATTCTCCTCGTCTGGATTTAAAACAGGTTCCTTTATTTGAAGATGGGGATTGTAATTTAGCATTGCTTGAAACGCATTATTATGGTGGTATCAAAAAATTTCAATGGTTGACTATTCCACTTGCTTTGCATGGGGTGGTTGTGAAACAGGATGGTTCAAAGATAAATCTTAGTATTGGGGAAAAACCTGATGATCCAGTATTTTGTGTTCCTGATTTATTACCTCATCTTTCTCACGAAGTACAAGATAATAAGAAATTACGAGATGCAATACAAGGTGAAAGCCTTGATATTGCCATAGGTAACCGGCCGTTTAAGAATAATAATAAAGATGATGAGAAAAAAGATGGCAATAATAAACTTAAGAAAATGGTGTTACAAAAATTACATGAGGAGTATGGTCTTGTGGAGGAGGATTTTGTATCTGCTGATATTGAAGCGGTTCCAGCATATCAACCTAGGGAAATTGGATTTGATCGTGCACTCATTGGAGGATATGGACAGGATGATCGAGTTTGTGTGTATACGTCTCTTCAAGCGATTATGGATGTTGAAAATCCGGTTTATACTTCAATAGCATTGTTTGTTGATAAAGAAGAAATTGGCAGTGAGGGAAATACCTCAGCTCAAGCTATGGCATTTTTACGATTGATTCTAAAACAGTTGGATTCAGATGCAGATATTGATAAAGTGATGATGAATTCTCAAGTGATTTCTGCTGATGTAGATGCGGCGGTAACACCAAATTATAAACAGGTGTTTGAATTGAAGAATGCTTCATCTCTTGGTAATGGTGTTGGCATGTCAAAGTATACTGGTCATGGTGGAAAGTATAGTGCCAATGATGCTCCTGCTGAGTATGTCGGTGAGATTCGGTCAATGCTTAATTCGCAGAATATTCCGTGGCAAACTGGGGAACTTGGAAAAGTGGATAAAGGCGGTGGTGGAACCGTTGCAAAATACTTTTCGAGAATGGGGATGAATGTAATTGATCTTGGCCCTCCTGTATTGAGTATGCATGCGCCTTTTGAGATCACAAGTAAACTTGATGTGTATGCAGCTTATTTGGCATACAAAAAATTCTTATCTAGTGAATAAAAAACATTTGTTTTGATGGATAAAAGGATAAAATATTCCTTTTTTCTTTCTCAATTGGATTGTTATTTTTAATAAAAGAAGGATGGTGGGTGTTGTGGTAAATCAAGAGATGGTTAAATAGAAAGTTTTATATATCTTTTGTTTATATTCATTTAAAAACATATCGCAACCTATAAAAGGAGAAAGGGGAAACTTTTCTATGATTCAAGCTAAAGCAAATAAAAAAAAGAATAAACAAAACATTGAAGAGATTACTCATTGCCCCGAGTGTGGAGGGACTCATTTAACTCGTGATTATTCTAGAGGTGAACTGGTTTGTGAAGATTGCGGTCTTGTCATTGATGAAGATTTTATCGATCATGGTCCCGAATGGCGAGCATTTGATAGCGATCAACGAGAGAAACGAGCTCGTGTTGGTGCACCAATGACTTATACCATTCATGATAAAGGATTAAGCACCATGATTGGTTGGAAGAATCGCGATTCCTATGGTAAATCAATTCCAACGAGAAATCGCGCCCAACTTTATCGATTACGAAAATGGCAACGGCGAATTCGTATCAGTGATGCAACTGAACGAAACCTTGCATTCGCACTCTCAGAACTTGACCGAATGGCGTCTGGAATGGGTCTTCCACGTAATGTTCGGGAAACCGCTGCGATGATTTATCGGAAAGCAGTTTTAAAGAATCTGATTCGTGGACGAAGTATTGAAGGTGTTTCAGCTGCAGCATTGTATGCATCTTGTCGTCAATGTAATGTGCCAAGAACCCTTGATGAAATCGCTAATGCTTCAAGAGTCTCTCGAAAGGAGATTGGAAGAACATATCGGTTTATCGCCCGTGAACTTGGATTGAAACTGATGCCTACCTCACCACAGGATTACATCTCTCGATTCTGTAGTGAACTAAAATTAAGTGGTGATGTCCAAGCAAAAGCTATTGAGATTCTCAAAGATGCAGCAGATAAGGAACTTACGAGTGGTCGGGGACCAACAGGAGTTGCAGCAGCATCCATTTATATCGCATCTATTCTTTGTGGTGAACGGAGAACGCAACGTGAAGTCGCTGATGTTGCAGGAGTAACTGAGGTTACTATTCGAAATCGGTACAAGGAACTTGCTGAACGCCTAGACATCGATATTATTCTCTAATATGACTCGTTGGTATAAAGAGAAAAAAAAGGAACACTTCTACAAAAAAGCGAAAAAGCAAGGCTATCGAGCTCGCTCAGCTTATAAGTTACGTCAAATCCAAAAAAGGTTCAACTTGATTCATTCAGGAAACATTGTCGTTGATTTAGGAGCAGCTCCAGGAGGATGGAGTCAAGTGGCCTTTGAATTAGTCGGATCAGATGGCTTAGTGGTAGGAGTGGATGTTTCTTTTATTAAGCCTATTGATCATATTGTTTTTTTAAAAGGAGATATGACCAAGGACGAAACTATTGGAGATATTGAAGAAGCAACTTCATATCAGCCGGTTGATGTTGTATTATCAGATATGTCCCCAGATATATCGGGAAATTATTCGATGGATCATGCTCGAAGTATCCATCTTTGTTCACAGGGGTTGAAAACGGCCAAACAACTGCTTAAACCAAATGGGTCCTTTGTTTGCAAAGTGTTTATGGGTGATCTCTTGGAAGAATTTGTTGGTGAGGTGAATCAATCTTTCGGCAAAGTGAAGCAATTTTCACCAAAGGCTTCTCGAAAGAGTAGTAGTGAACAATATATTATCGCTAAATCATTTAAGGGATAAAAATTTACGATTTTGTTTCATTAAAATTATACAAAATTAAATATATTCATGCATTATTTTGATTTATTTGAAAAAGAAAATTCAGCAATAGTGGGGAAAACTTATAAAATAGAATGTATAATTAACATGTTGCATTTCTTGCGCCCCGGGTCGAGGCACACACATATAGAGGTAATCTGATGACAAATAACATTGACTCAACAGTAACACTCGCAGACTTTTTTGATATCACAAAGGTAGATGTTGAAAGGAAAATTACGTCTTCTATAAAAGATAAACAGATTGTTTCCATTCTTCAATCCGGAAAACGACTTCGTCCAATGGTCCAACAACTTTGTTTTAAAGTATGCACAGGGGGCAGAGAAACACCATATCAATATCAACGATCAGTTGAAGGATCTGTTGCGATTGAATTAGCCCATACTGCATCCTTAGTTCATGATGATATTATTGATGGAGATAAAACACGACGTGGAAGAACTGCATTTCATGTTCAAGAAGGAGTTCCAAAAGCATTACTTGTGGGTCACCGAATGCTTTCCATTGGATTTAACATTGCGTTAAGCCACGGTGATAAAATTGCAAAACTCTATGTGGATACCTGGGATGAAGTACTTAATGGTGAACTTGAAGAAGTTGAATATAATGCTTCTGAATCTGAGGAAAATGGAAATAATGAAAATGGTTTTTCCTCTAAATCAAAGATTTTTAAGGAATACTTCAAAATTATTAATATGAAAACTGCATCTTTGTTTTCTTCTGCCTGTAAATTTGGTGCTATTGAAGCTGAAGCTACCGGTGAAATACTTGATGTGTTAGCTGATTACGGTCGTGAAATCGGCTTAGCCTACCAATTAGCTGATGATCTGGTAGATTTAGAAAATGGAGAGATGATTGATAGTGTTATCATCCCTCTTCTTACCCGTCTTGAAAATAGGAAAATAAGTAATAATTCCCTTCGGATTAAATCAATCCAAAAGAAACTTTCAAAGCATTCTGAAGAAATCAAGGAACTGTATCTTGAAGAAATCAGGCGACATATGATCCGTGCTAAACAATTAAGCAAATCGGATGTTATCCCTCCATCACATTTTAGAAGTTTACTTAGAGAAGCGCCAGATTACATCATCAATTGCATGCTTAAAGAAATCAATGTAGGTATCTGCTAATCGTTTGTTTTTTTATTTTTTTCCTTGTTATCTTTATTTCTTTTATACATAGCAATCATGATTCCAATAACAATGAGTATGATAAGAATCATCAAACCAAGTAAGAAATTCTGGAAGAATACTGAAAAGACGATATCTGAAAAAAAGGCAATAAATGAACAACCAACGATTGCTCCAACGGTTATCGCAAGAAAGGTGTTCATTGGTTTCATCCCAATAAGTCGACCGACAATTGAACCAACCAATCCTCCAGATCCTTGAAATGGGACCATCACAAATAATACAATTCCTATAAAACGAAGCGGGGTAATCCAAGCATATTTACTTGATGATTTCTGCCCAATACTTTCAACTTTTTTCATGAATCTTCCAACAAATGGAACCTGTTTGGCAAAATCGTAATTCCACATTAAAAACAAAGCAACGATAATGTCGACAAATGCAATAGAAAGTGCCATGATCAATGGATTAATTGGATTGATAACTGCAATTTGACTACTAAATGGGACTGTTATCTCGCCACCATAAACTCCAATTGGAATAATAGTTTCTTTTCCAAAAGGAGGAAAGAAATAAGCAGCGATAAGAGCCCAGTATTTATAAGTAGAATTAGCTGGAAGCAACATTCCAACAGTATAAACCGTAGCTAGGCCAATAATGAATGGAACAATGAATTTTAACAACCCCATTTCAACAGTTCTTCGTTTCATAAAAATCTAATGGATTAACCTTGTTTCTGTAATACAAATGCAGCATGGTCTTTTTCAAATGGTGAGAGTGAAAATGATTGATGGATAGTAACATCTTGATCTCTGAGTTCATGTTCCACGATACGATACGCTTTTTTTGGAGGAAGGGACACATCGATGCTTCGAGCTTTCACCATGATAATCCCAGTTCCACCAGGCTTTAGATACATGTTCATGTTTCGAATAAAAATATCTGATTGATTTCGTTGGGAAATATCTTGATACACAAGATCTACTTGAGGAACAATTGAAAAATAACGATCAGGATGATTCGCATCTTCAAACAATGGGATAATGTTTTGACGAGGTTCTACAACACTTAACAATTTCTTCATACTAATAGGAGAATGCTCAACTGCATAAATCGTGCCATTAGAAATGAGGTCTGAAAGATGAGACACCGTTGTACCAGTTGCAGCTCCAAGGTATAATACAGTTGAGTTTTCAGGTAAAGATAATGTAAATTTCTTTTTAAGCAGCGCGGCAGCAAGTTTACTCCGGTATGGATTCCACGATCGGTATTGACTGCCGTTAATGGTTTTCAGTTGTTCCCCGTAAACGCTAATACCGTTACATTGTTCTGGATTCCTAGTGAAAAGTTTGTTTCTCTTTCGAATGAGTTGATCATTGTTTTTTAGTACCATTTTCAAAGTGGTAAACAATTGGTTGGATAAAGGTTTTGTCGAAATGTTAAATTACATCCTGATGATTCACCCATGAGGTAATACATATGGGAATAACATCACCATTACATGAATTACATGAAGAGTTAGGTGCTACATTTACTGAATTTGCTGGGTTTACCATGCCTGTTCAGTTCTCTTCCATTAAAGATGAACATCTCTGTGTTCGAAAAGGCGTTGGTATTTTTGATGTTTCACATATGAGCAATGTGTGGATTTCTGGAAAAGATGCCGCAGCATTATTATCAAAAACAACCATTGAGGATGCATCTCGTTTTGGAAGTGGAAAAAGCCAATATACAGCGTTGACTAAAGAGGATGGAACAGTTATTGATGATACTATTTTCATGCATGTGGATGATAAATATATGATCATTCCAAATGCAGGAATGGCTGAGCCAGTAACTAATTGGTTGAAAAAACAAGTTGATGCATTTGGTTTTGATGCTCAGGTTGAAAATGTTTCCCGTGATTATACAATTATCGCGGTGCAAGGACCATTGTCCCAAAAGATACTTCAGAAAGTGACTGACGTAGATCTTTCAAAGGTTGGTTTTTTTGCGTGTACTCATGCAACCATTGCTGGAAAAAAATGCATCCTTTCCCATACAGGTTATACGGGTGAGCTTGGTTTTGAATTGCAAGTAAATCCGGCTGAAAACGCTAAAGTAATTTTTGAGGAACTGATGAAGGTTGGAAAAGAAGTTAATATCAAACCGATTGGTCTTGGTGCGCGAGATACGCTTCGTTTGGAGAAATGTTTTTTACTAGCTGGAAATGAATTTGAAGGAGGCCGCACTCCGTTAGAAGCAAATCTTTCTTGGGCGATGCATTGGGATCATGATTTCATCGGCAAAGAAGCATTACTTAAACAAAAAGAGAACGGTGATTATCAACGGTTGACTTGTTTACAGTGTACTGGACGTGGTATCCCACGGCATGGCATGAAGGTTGAGCATTCGGGAAAGGAGATTGGAGTGGTCTCTAGTGGCAGTATGTCCCCTTGTTTGAAAACAGGAATTGCCATGGCCTATCTTGATCCTGGTGTTGTCTCTCTTGGAGATACAGTTGATATTATGATTCGGGGTAAATCTTCTGAAGCAGAAGTGGTTAAACCTCCTTTTGTAAAAAAAGATTGGGCAAAGACTCAGTAAAGAAACATTTAAAATAAGTAGATAAATACAAGGATTGATATCTATGGCAGATGAAGTACGAGAAGATTTAAAATATACTGAGACTCACGAATGGGTTGAGGTGAAGGGAAAAACCGCTATCGTTGGTATAACGGATCATGCTCAATCGGAACTTACGGACATTGTTTTTGCAGAGCTTCCTGAAGCAGGAAAGGAGATTACTAAAGGCGATGAACTTTGTGTGGTGGAATCTGTGAAATCAGTTTCTGAGATTTATGCACCAATTAGTGGTACTATTAAGAAAGTAAACGAGAATCTTGAAGATACCCCGGAGATCATAAATGATGATCCGTATGATGATGGCTGGCTTGTCGAAATTGAGCTTTCAAATAAAGACGAAGTAGATGCATTACTTGATGCTGATGCTTATAAGAAGTTACTCTAAAGCAATTTTTTCCCTTTCATCTTTTTTATTGTTAGATTTGATTTTTCTTAGTTTGTTAACGTGGTTGGAAGTCCTTTGCCTTTCCATTCAGTAATACCATCAACCATATTGTACAGTTTTCCTTGAAATCCATTGTCAATCAATATTTGCGCAGCAAGACTAGTTCTCCTGCCGGTTCTACAGTAAATGATGATTTCTTTGTCGTTATAATGAGAGATGAATAGATCCAGTAATATTCCTTCGTTCTTTATAGGTCCTGGACCGCCACTTTGTATTTCATAGGGGAACCAACGTGGCCAATCTTCAGGTTGTGGTGGTACGATTCTTTCATTGAAATATTCGCCAGGTCTTCTCATATCAATTGGTATTTGCCTACCATCTTCTGTATTGTTCATCAAATCCCATGCTTCCTTTGCGGAAATATTACTGATTCCATTGGATTTCTGGTATGAAACTTGATAGGTGTAAGGCATGGTAATCGGTATTGGATCGGACCATTCACTCCAGGTTCCATATCCATCTTGTATTCTAGCAGTGAGGTTAAAAATTCCTTCCTCATTCCATTGATGAGTAAAGATAACTTCTGTTCCGTTTTGCCAGGATTTTCCACAGCCGCAATCCACACTCTCTGTTCCATCCCCCCAGTTTATCTCAAGGTAAAATAATAGATCCTCATCTGGATCTGTCAGTATAAATGTGTATCGTTGTTCTTCTTTTATTTTTCCTGAAGTTGGACCAATAATCTCTGGTGGATTTGGTGGATTGTTATTCAAGTTTAGCATTTGTTGTTTTATGTTTTGGGATACATTCTGTAGGATTGTTTTGTTTTCACTATCTGGTTGAGCAGTTAAGTGGATGAATGAATGGCTAGTGAGAACTATTAGGAGAAAAATTGATGTCCACTTTATGATGTTATTTTTTCTTTCCATATGATCGACCTAATAAAAATTAACAATAGTTAACTATTTATATTTTTGTATTGTATTTAATACTTTAAAATAAAATAAGAGACAATATAATTGCAACATACAATCGACCAATCCTCATTATTTCGAAACATACTTATAATACAGTCCACATTTCATTTACTAGGCGGAGAGATGGGATCGCTAGTAAGTTCATACATTTTTTTTTAATTTCGGTGTTAAACACCTCCGCCGCCTCCCCCATAAATTATTATGCTAAGTTCGTCTTGTTTAAACTGCTTTCTCTGTAAAAACAAACAATCATTATCTTTAAAAATAAGAATCTAATTTAGACCATTCAAAAGGACTTGATGAAATGAAATTATTACTCATTCATAGCGATTACATTGAATATGAAGTGAAAAAAAAAGCCATCAAAACACCTGAGGAAATTGAGAAAAAAACCGATCGTTTTGATGAAGCATTAACTGTTTTTACTGCTATTGAGAAAATTGATGCTGATTCTTCAGATCAAGCAATTAAAAACGCTATTACAGAGATTACGAAAACTGCAGAACAACTCAAAGTAAAAAACATCATGCTCTATCCATATGCGCATCTTTCTTCAGATTTGGCAAGTCCGAAACAAGCACAAAACCTTCTCATTGAACTTGAATATGAGCTTCGACAAAAGGATTTCAATGTTAAAAGATCTCCTTTTGGTTGGTATAAAGCATTCAAAATTTCCTGTAAGGGTCATCCCCTATCCGAACTATCCAAAACCATAACTCCCGGAGAGAAGGATGATGAATCTGAATCCTTGAAAAAGGAACGGAAACTTAGTTCTTACTGGCATATTCTCAATGAAGATGGAACACTTCATAAGATAGATGAATTTGATTTTAAACAACATGAAAACCTGCGAAAATTCTCTTTTTATGAAAAGGAAAAATCACGAGCAGTCAAACAGGAACCAGCTCATGTAAAACTCATGAAAAAACTAGAAATCGCAGATTATGAACCTGCTTCAGACGCAGGGAATATGCGTTATTATCCAAAAGGACGATTCATCAAAAAATTACTCGAACAATACGTTACTCGAAGAGTAGTTGATTATGGAGGTCTTGAAGTTGAAACACCAATTATGTATGATATGCAGCATCCAACTCTTTCAAAATATTTACAACGATTCCCTGCACGTCAATACCAAATCGAGAGTGATAAACGAAATTTCTTCCTGAGATTTGCAGCTTGCTTTGGCCAGTTCTTAATGGCTCATGATGCAACCATTAGTTACAAGGATTTACCCTTGAAACTCTATGAAATGACAAAGTATTCATTTAGACGAGAACAATCGGGAGAACTTACTGGTCTAAGACGACTCAGAGCGTTTACTATGCCAGATGTTCATGCCATGGTTTCAGATATGGATATGGCAATGGATGAATTTAAGATTCGATTCAATCTCAGTCTAAGCGTTTTACAAGACATTGGCCTAGATACAAATGATATTGAGATGGCACTTCGAACCACTAAAGAGTTTTACAATGAAAACAAAGAATTCATTGTGAATTTAGCTAAAAGAGTTGGAAAACCAATTCTTGTTGAACTTTGGGATGAACGTATTTTTTATTTTGTATTAAAATTCGAATTTAATTTCGTTGATAAATCAGATAAAGCATCTGCATTGAGTACAGATCAAATCGATATTGAAAATGGAGAACGATACGATATACAATTCACTGATATGAATGGCGAACAAAAACATCCACTCATTCTCCACTGTAGTCCTTCCGGTGCTATCGAACGAGTGATTTATGCATTGTTGGAAAAAGAAGCGATTCGAATGAGCAATGGAGAAAAAGCAATGCTTCCAGTCTGGCTTTCACCAACTCAAATCAGATTTATTCCATTAGGTGATGAATTCATAGAGAATTGTAATGCGTATATTGAAGAATTACAGAATCATTCATCCCTGGAATTGATACGAGCTGATGTTGATGATCGAGATGAAAGTGTTGGTCGTCGTATTCGAGATGCTGAAAAAGAGTGGATTCCACTTATCATCGTTGTCGGTGAAAAAGAAAAAACAGCTGGTCGATTTAAACCTCGTTTCCGATCTTCTGAACTTGGTGATAATAATAAAGTATATTCCCTGGAAGAACTCGCTGGAATCATTGATTCATATGGAACTGGATTTCCGACTGAACCATTACCGTTACCACGATTACTCTCAAAAAGACCTCGGTTCAAATAACTGATTTATCCGCTCATTTAACGACTCAATAAGAAATAAGATCATACTGATAAAAAATCAAATGAAGAGTGACTACTCAT
>JAGXLH010000150.1 GCA_018334795.1 Thermoplasmatota archaeon | reverse complement strand
AAAATGGAGTGAAAACGAAGAAGAATCCTGGTCATCATATCAAGATAGTGGAACTGAAATTGAATTATCACATCTGTGGAATACAACAGGTACAAAACAAGTTAAGGTTCAAGTTGAGGACAGCAATCATGCCGTATCAAAATGGTATACGATTGCCGTGGTCTCAGTATATAAATACAATATCACTCAAATTGAAGAAGAACTCGTTGGACTTTTCACCAAAACTACTGCAGAAAGTCATGAGACCTTACATTTTAATGCATATGAAGATGGATTTATTCCATTAGATGTCAAAATTGTTTCAGTATCCTGGAGCTTTGGTGATGAAAGCACTGCTTCAGGAATTCAGGTTAATCATAGCTACGAAAAAGGAGGAACATATACCATTACCTGTGTTTCAATCACTGATGATAACCAAATATTATCCATTGATCATACTATTAGTATATCTAGTGAAGCTTCACTGGCATCTGTTGTTAACTCACTTCCAATTATTTGGATTGGATTATTTGCTGTAATCCTAGTGTTCCTATTATTCTTCTATTTTGTAATGATCAAAAAACAGATTTCACCTCAAAAGATTCCTAGTTTCATTATTCAAAGACTTTCAAAAATAGGATCTATGATTTCAATAATAAAAGAAAAAAAGATTGGGTTAACTCTTAAAAATCCTAAAAATTCATCACATAATTTCTTAGGAGAAAACATTGTTCCCGCTTGGCAAGAAAGCAGTAAAGACAATAAACCAGAAATAAAAAATGATTGGGATGAAGAAGTATACAAGCCTATGACATTCAAAGGGACATATTGTGAGATCATGGGTAAAAAAATCCATGAAGAAAACCTTCAAGATCAACTCAACAAATTAGATTCAGAAATAAATTCTCACGACAAACACATAAATGGATCGCAAAATAAGGATGATGATACTTATGATCAATCGTTAGAATATAAGAATAATTGATCTTCTGTCGTATAATATCCTTTTCTGTCTAAAAAATGTTATATTATTTAAGAAAAAAGCGACATCCATAAGGTTATATAAATTTTTTTTTAACATTCAGACTTAAACGTAATTTGTTTCTTTCTTCATTTTAAAAAATTGTTCACGAGTCATATGGGCAGATCTCAAGCAGGAATTGATAATCACATTTTGCTGCTTAGACCAATCTTTATCACTATGAGTTCGAACATATTCAGCCCACTTTTTAACAAAAGATGTCCTCTCTTTTTTGTTTTCTTCAATAAAACCCATGTAACCTCTCCTTGTATTCCTGAATAATGTCAGGAGTTGCGCAATCTCTGTGATTTATCACGGGGTAAGCAACCCCTGATTTCTCGGATTCGGTAGCATAATATCTATAAGGAGATAAGATATATCATCATTGTAAGAACGCAGAGATGGTGTTTTTTTTGGTACAGAAACGTCGAATGGTGTACATTATTCCAGTTTCAACGAGGATTACCAAGCATAAGCTAGCGGAGTTGGAACACATTTATCAGAATTATCCAAAGTTGGTCCAATGGTTTCTCACTGTTTTTGCCAAGGAACAGTTAGATTTTACTGGCATGAACATCCGTCATGCTATGGATATCGTTGAAAAATTATGTTATCCAACGAAGAACCGTGAAACCAGATACAACTGCAAGGGAGCAGTACATTTACCGCAGAGCCATTACTACTATACTGCTATCACCGAAGCTATCCAGAAATGGAACAGTTTCCAATCTTGGAAACAGAAAAGAAAACGGGCAGGTAAACCAATAAAAAAGAAGTTTCCAACTATTAGCAAGTATGCACCAATCTTTGACAGCACCATGTTCAACCTGGACCTTGAGAACGGGTGGATAACCATTAACAGCAAATCGATTAATGCTGGGTTGAACATCCCGGTAACCATTCCTAATAAGAAAAGATACCAAGACCTTGATGCAGAAAAGATTCCCAGCATCAAGTTAACAAGGAACCGCCGGGGACGGTTCGTTTTTCATCTTATTCAGTCAATGAGTAAGCAAGCAAATCTACCCAGTAGCAACTATAGCGATAGCAAGGTTACCGCTTTTGCTATCGATCTTGGAGAACGTCATCTGGTCGCCATGACTTCCGTGGAGTTAACGGCTGATGATCACTTCTTCAACAAGGTAAAACAAAGGGTGAGATTCCACGATGGCAGCCGTGCCAAACAGTCGGCGTATATCGAACATCATATCAGAAGAGCATTGCAGAACAAGGGCAAAGGCCATCGGATACCAAACCGAACCTGGCACACTAAAGATATCAGAAGACAGGAAGTCCTTGACATTGTCAACGACATCCTGTCAACGGTCTCTGATGCCAGAAACCGTGGTAAGGTATTCGTATTCATCGGTGATCTGAAAGCACCGGTCATGCGGAACAAAGGTTCTTTGTCCAGACGTCTTTGCAGTTATCCAAGAGGAGAATTGAAGGATCTTTTAATAGACCGTCTGCAGAAAGCCGGTATTGATGTACAATTGGTCCATGAATATCGGACCAGTGTCACCTGTCATCAGTGCGGTTCGACTAATACGAAGCGTATCAGACAGGGATTGTTCATCTGCCATGACTGTAAGTTACGATATAATGCTGATGCCAATGGCGCGTGGAACATTTTGGGTAGAGGCGTGAGGCGCAGGAAAAGCAGCAAGAACTCTGTTCTTGCATTAAGCGTTCCACAAATCCTTGATAAGTGGGTCGAGTGTGCGCTGGGGGCGTTACCATGAATCGACATGGTGAAGTGACCATGCCCCGATCAGGAAGGACTGCCAGCAATGGCGTAAAAATGTCCAACCTTCCGAAACATGCTTCCAAAAAGGGAAAGAATCATGCAGTCATAAGCAATACTGCACCTCCCAAAATGGAAGCCCCAGCATTTATGCCGCGGGAGGAGGTCACTTAAACTGTGATCAAGATATTCTTTGGCAACACTTCTCAAGTGTTGAGCATCTTCCAAATCTTTCGGTGATTTAAGAATTACTTCTTTAAAAGCAATTTGAAGTTCAAGATGAGATATGCAAATATGTTCATCTCTGATATTAATATCAATTGTTTTCTTCAAAGCAATCCGGTCAAAATCATTTTAAATTCATTTCATTTTAACATTTGGAATAAGGGTATCAAGTTTTGCAAATCTAATCGCAAGATTTTCTTCTAAATAGGAGTAAACAATTTCTTCTTCCTCATCATTTAAACAATAAAAACCATTTTCTTTAAGATTCCCATATAATTTTTCAAAATCAGAAAAATCTACTCTTGGAATGATAATATCAACATCTTCACTTGCTCGAGCTCTTCCAAGTACAATTGCTACATATCCACTAATAATAACATAATCGATATATTTTTTCAATATATTAGTAAACTCAATAGTAAATTTATCTAAATCTGATAATTCGCGATCGATTTCAATATGTTCAGAATCAATAAATCTCATCCTAAATAATCAACATTCATTATTATACTAAAATGTTTAAACCTTTTTATGAAGGTAGACTCCATCATCAGTAAAACTAAGATACTTCCGATAATACTCTTTCACGCCAACTCCACTTAATACGAACAAATGATGTTTGTCAAATTCTTCGACACACACTTGTTCTGCTTCTTTTACGAGTTGCTTGCCAAAACCTTGATGTTGCACGCCATCAGATTCAGATCTACCGATACTAATTTCTTGGCCAACTACTTTGAGTTCTCGAATGATCATGGATGGATATTTACTTAATTCATACCGATGTGGCTGGTTAAGATCACGTAATCGTAAGTAACCAACTAATGCATCTTCTTTTGGGATGACTAGTGAAAGAAAGACTTCAGTTCCCTTGCTTGCTTCATACACTATTTTTTCCAGTTTAACC
>JAGXLH010000149.1 GCA_018334795.1 Thermoplasmatota archaeon | reverse complement strand
GTTTTTTCATTAATCCGGTCATAAATTCTCCTTATTTGATATTATAAATTTTTCGTATCGGCCAGGAGATTTCAATGTTTTCCTGATCAAATCGTTTTTTCAATTTTTTAATAAACTCATTTCTTAAAACATATCTTTTCATTGGTTGTTCAACCCGCAGAATTGCGATAAAATCAATATTTGAATCCCCAAATTCTCGAAATCGAAACAAGGGTTCAAAATCTTTCACGGCGCCCGGAAAGGTTTGTTGCACTTCTTTTGCAACCTCAAGAGTTACTTCTTCTACTTTTTGAAGATCTGATTCATATGCTACACCACAAGGCACCCATAAGGACATAGTCTGTTTTGGCATGGAATAATTAAGAATCGTACTGTCTGCAAGTTTTGCATTGGGTACAATAAGTAGGTTATCTGTCATGGTTTTTATACGGGTTGATCTCCAACCAATGTCTTCCACAAATCCAATAGTGTCTTTATCCAGTTCGATGAAGTCGCCCATACGTATAGGTTGATCTGAGACAATATGAAGTCCTGCAAAAAAATTTGAAAGGGTACTTTGCAGAGCAAGACCAATTGCTAATGCTCCTACGCCAACTCCTGCTATTAATGGGGTGATATCTAATTTGAAATAGCCAAGAATAACAATGATGGCAAGAAGATAAATAATGATTGAGAAAAAATTGTTGATAAGATGAGGAGTTCGTTCTAATCCTTTCCTTATTTTAAGAAACACCCCTAATGAAATAGCTGAAACCCGGGTGATGATAAATGCAATAAGAAGGGTAATGATTATAAAAAAAATATCCGTGAGCTGCTGGCGGTAATGTTCAAAGATACTCAATGATTGCAAGGAAAGATATAACCCTGCTAAGAATATCACAACGAAAATCGGCATTCCCATTTGTTTTAAAAGATATTTTGAATAGGTTTTTTTTCTTCCAGCGATTTTGTTAATGATTTTTTTAATAATGAGATATGAGATTCCAATGATGATGGTAGTGAAAATAAGTGTGATTATAAAGATAAAGTACTCATTTTCAGCAAATAACTTGAAGTAATCCATATTTCTCCATTCATATGAAATATAATATCTTTATTTATTTTTTATCATATCAAAAAACGATTTTTATTGACATATTCAATAATCTTTTACCAATTATTTAAAAGAAAAAATTTATGAAAATATTGTTAATTAAATGGATTATATTTGTAAATTAATTTTCAATTTAAGCGATTAATTCACTTCTTATTTCATTTCTCATCTTAAGTATTAGTTTCATTATCTTTTATAGGAGACTATGAAAAACCCCTATATGTAATATATGTGATACAGGAACTCAGGAGCATGATGTAACAATTCATTGTGTTAATCGTATAATGGTTTAGAAATTGTTGCTGTTTGTCAAATATGCTTAGATAGTTACTTGGAGAAAACAAAGGCAGATGATGAGAAAAAAGATGAAGAGACTGAAAGAATGGAAATGAAAAATTAATGGTAGAAAAAATACAGGAGTGAATGCCATAACATTATAGGGTTGAGGAATAATAAATGAACCTAAAAATGGAGAAGAATTAAAATATCAAAAAAACAAGGTATGAGTGGCAAATTCATCCTTTTGATATTTTACCGGAAAATCCTTAATAATGAACACATACAAGAATATTAACGGTAAGGTATTATGAATGAAAAAATCCTAACCAGTATCATTTTGTTAATATTTTTAATGCTGTCAACATTCTCAATATCTACGGCAGATGAAACTATATATAATGAAGATGCCTCATCACAAAATGCTATTTTAAAACTCCCTGAAGAATACCAACAAGAATTACCCGCCCCTGGATCAACTCCTGACTCATGGACCTATGGATTCAAAAGATTCAGGGAAAATATAAATTTATTTTTTACTTTTGATAAAAAAGAAAAAGCTGAAAAACAGGCAAGATTAGCTGAATTACGACTAGCAGAAGTAAAAGAAATGGTTTCAAAAGGAAAAACAGAATACATCACCGATTTAATTTCAGATTATGAAAAAAACATTGAAGAATCTACCAAATTAACAGAAATTGCTCAACAAATGGGAGAAAATACCACTAAAATTAGAGAATTAGTGGCTATAGCAACATCCCAACATGTTTCCATTCTTGAAGAGATTCTTCAAAGAGTTCCCGAACAAGCAAAATCATCAATACAACATGCAATCAATGCATCTGAACAAGAAAATGAAAGATCGTTATCTGCATTAGCATCAATACAACCAGAAAAAGCTGCTGAAATTCATTTGCATATTGCTGAAAAGAATTTTTTAAAAGCTCAAGAAGAATTTAAACTTGAGAATATAACTAATTCATCAGGTGATTTCATACAAGAATATGAAAAACAAATAAATAAATCAAAAGAAATTATTGAAACTATGAAGAAACTTGGTAAAAATACAGAAGATATTGAATACATCATCAATAATGCAACATCAAAACACGTGTCAATTCTTTCAGAGATTAAGGAAAATATACCCGAAAATGCAACAAAAGCAATTGAAAAAGCATTAAATGTTTCCAGAAAAGGCGGTGAAGAAGCGCTAAGCGCCATAGAAGCGAGAACTCAATTAAAACAAGAATCCGAAAATATAACTGATGTAATTGAAAAAGCAAAAAATTATTTTCCATAAAAAAATTCCGGTTTACACTAAATTTATCGGAAATAAATTAGAAATCCTGAAAATGGCTATCCCAATCGGAGCAAGCTCCGGGATATTCTCCCAATTTCCTAAACGGATTTCTTAGGTTGATATTTATTCGATGCAGGCAACGGGATATTACCCATCTTGGAATAACACCCCTCATATACTCATATCCGCTAATTTTGCATCCCTATTAGGAAACTGATGAGGATGTAATTAAAAAATGTAACCTACTGAGAGAAGGATATAAAAAAATAAATGCCATCTAAATACTTAGTTTTTTAACACATTTATGAAAATATGTAAGGAAAACGTTCAGAAAAAAATTCTCAATCCTGAACAGATGAAATAAGAAGTTCATTCGTATAATCCTACATCTCCTACTAGGCATGCCTTCAATTCTTTCGGTTATGCCACATACCCGGTCTGTGGGGAAACAGTGACCTCCTCCCCTATCTTTTGCAAGGGGACTTCCCAGCGGTAAAGTTAAAGGGTATGCTCTGATGGTCATCAAAAATCATATTTACCCCTTGTTTATTTCACTATGAGTGAAACCAAGACAAAATCTGCTAATGATGTAAAACAAATAATAGCCGCAAAATAAGTGATTTGAACTAAAAAATAGTAAATATCGTTTAATAAAAAAATTTAAATTTATTATTTATAATAAATGTTTCAATAATGGGCGGGTAACAAAGCGGCTATGTGGGGGACTGCAGATCCTCATACGGGGGTTCAAATCCCTCCCCGCCCTCTTACTCTCTTGTGGATTTGGGGGAATGAAATTGTGAAAATTACTGATGACGAGGATATTTCATACAAAATTACTTTTATTTTAATATTAATATTTTTAATTTACTTAATAATTGGTGTAAGTTCAAGTATTGCTTCCTCTTGCTTAATCAACGAAGTAATGGTTAATCCTATCGAATCAGATAATTCTAACGAGTGGATAGAACTTTACAATCCAACTAACAAAACAATTAATCTTTCAGGATGGAAACTATCAGATAATTATGCAACCGATGAATTATTGCCCGCAAACACATCCATACAACCACTTTTTCCATCCCAAACATTTGTGCTCATCACAGATCAAGACACCACGCTAACAATTCCTGTTGATGAAAATGATTCAGTTATTCATTTCATGGTAGATGACAACAGCATTGGAAATGGCCTTGGAAACACTGATGACT
>JAGXLH010000034.1 GCA_018334795.1 Thermoplasmatota archaeon | reverse complement strand
TATCATCATGCTCGGGATCCACCAACGATTATTTCTGAATATGGTATCGTTATTGCTGCGTCAGTGTTCATTGTTGTTCTTGTGATTGCAGCAGTTATGATTAATAAACGGTCCCCGGTGAAAAAATAAAATAAATCTTTTTTTTCACTTTTTCATTTTTTTTAATTGAATACTTGTAGGAAGGTTCACGGAACTACATATTTTTTGAATAGTTGTTGTTAGTTCTTCTTCAATGTTACTGGGGATGAGTGGACTGTTCTGATAAAGAATTTTATAATCCTGGAAAATCTTTGGATATGTAGTTTTAATTTTTTTAAGAAATTCTTGTTTTTGTTGTCCTTGTAAGAACAAGGGTTTGTGCAAGATGTATGAGGCTTGATATTGTTTTGCTGATTGAATTAATTCTTTGAAGTGTTGATCTGGAAAATTGGGTAACGTTGGAATTATAGCAATTCCGGTGGTGATACCTTCGCCCGACAGTGTTTTCATGGTTTGTAATCGTTTCAGTGGTGAAGGAGTGTGTGGTTCTATTGTTTTCCAAAGTTTTTCTTGCAATCCTAAAATGGTAAACGTAACGATTGGATCGGTTAATTTTTTGATGATGGGAAGATCATCTAGGATAGTGGCTGATTTGGTGAGGATGTGAACCGGGTAATCTGTTTTTGAAAGATTATTTAGAATGTCATGAGTAAGCTGAAACTTTTTTTCAAGAGGTTGATAGGGATCATGAACGGATCCAACAATGATTCGTCCTGTATTAAGATGAGGAAGTTCTTCTTTAAGTAGTTTTAATGAATTTATTTTTACATAGATTGTATCATCAAGTGTTGAATCACAATAAATACATCCAAATGAACAGTTTTGATAAGGGTCAAGTGTATAGTTTCCATGAAAAATCTTATCTTTTTTTGTAATTTTAGTAATGAGTTGATGCACTTGTATCTGTTTAATGTTCATTTTTTTCATCCTTTTCTTCGGTTTTTAGATTTCTTATCCAACAAACACAAATAATCGTTATTTAACGAATATAAGGTCGACAATTATTTATATTGTGGGTGATAAAGACTATAGATGTGAGAGATGAATAAAAAATAAAGAATTTGTCCACTAAGGTTGCCTCCTTTTTAATTTCATCTCTTCTTTTTTTAATTAATAACTACGAATCACATTTCATCTAATCCATCAATACCGAGTAAAGCCAATCCATTCTCTAATACGATTTTTGTTGAAAGAACTAATCCTAACCGCGAATATTTCACCATTTCATTATCTGCACTTAATACTGGACAATCACGATAAAACTGATTAAATAATGATGCGGTATCAAACAAATACTGAGTGATAAGATGAGGTTTAAACCCTTGCGCTGCTTCATCGATAATAATCGGTAACTTTGCTAATTGCTTTCCCAATCTACCTTCAGATTCATGAGTAAGAACCTGAGAATCACATAACTCTTTGATAACATTAGATTCAATCTTACTTTTCCGTAAGATACTAGCACATCGAGCTGTAGCATACTGAATAAACGGAGCGGTGTTTCCTTCAAAACTTAACGCTTCCTCCCATTTAAATTCAATATGTTTCTCAGGTTGCACTTTAATAATATTATATCGAAGAGCACCAACACCAACGACTTTAGCAATATCCTTCATTTTTTCCTTAGATAATTCTTTTCCACGCCGTTTTTTTACTTCAACAAAAGCCCGCTGTTTACTTTCTTCAATTAAATCATCAAGATAAACAACTCTCCCTCTACGAGTGGACATTTTTCCACCTGGAAGAGAAACAAATGAATAAAAAACAGGAATTGGTTTTTTATCCGCATTTAATAATTCTAAAGCAATATTAACCTGCTGAGATTCCAATTTATGATCCTCACCTAATATATTAACCAATTGATCAGCTTGTGAATTTTTCCATAAATGATACGCAACATCCCTAGTAGCATAAAGAGAGGTTCCATTAGCTCGAGTAATAAAAAATTTCGTTGACCTTCCCTTCACTCCAAATTCTTTTAAATCTAGATAAAATGCTCCCTTTTCTTCATTACAATACGCAGTTTGTTTCAATTGTTCAATTACTTTAAGCACACTTCCATTCTTAACAAATCTAGATTCAGGAATAAAATTATCAATAGAGATATTAATACTAGATAAACTTTCAGATATGCCCGTTAATACTGGTTCATACGATCTTTTACCCATATCAATTGCGTCTTCGTCACCGAGTTCACTTTTATGAACCAATTCATCGATTTCACTAGCAATTCTCTCATCCTGTTGCATCAATTCATGAGCTTTCTGATAAAATCGTACTGCATAATGATCAGGTTTATCCATTGATTTTTTAGATAAATCCGTTTCATCAAGATGATGAAAAGCCCAAGTTAGAATAGCTACTTGTTTTCCTAAATCATCTAAATAAAATTGTGATTCAACATGGAATCCATCTGCTTTCATTAGCCGAGTTATTGTATCTCCAATAATTGGATTACGAGCTCGACCCACATGCAATGGACCATTTGGATTTGCAGAGGTATGTTCAACAATAACTTTCTGATATTTAGGTGAAAGAATCCCATATTCTTTACCTTTTTTAAAAATCGAAGTTAGTGTATTTGCTAAGATCTGGTTAGTATCAAACCAAAAATTAATGTATCCATTATGAACCTCCATTTTATTCACACCATCAGGTTTTTCCAAATGACTCAAAATATTTTTTGCAGTTTCATAAGGAGATTTTTTACTAACCGAACACAATGAGAAACAAGGAAATGCAAGATCTCCAAAATCAGGTGAAGACGGAGTCTCCAATCTAATCGTATCTGGAAATTGAAGATGCTGCAATGTTTGTTTTAATTTTTTTCTAATGTGTTTTTCAACTTCAATAGCAATATACATTGATTACACCGTAAAAGATATTTTTTTTAAATCCTTTCGGCTCTTTTCATTAATTTTGATTCCTCTAAATTTTTTATTTCTTTTGACAAAAAAGGATAAAAAGACGGTTTATCCTATCATTTTTGAAATATACAGTAAAAAAAGTTATAAACACCATGTACAATTCACCTCCCCATTAAAAATAATAAGGTTGTAAACAATGTCACGAAAACCAGGTAGTATGTACCGTTATGTACGAGGACAACTTACCACTCGCAAAGAATACATGGGCGGTATTCCAAATCCAAGAATTACTCAATTCATGAATGGAAATAGACAAGCCACATTTCCAGTGAAACTTAGTTTAGTTTCTGATGAACAATGTCAAGCTCGTCATGGCGCATTAGAAGCAGCTCGTATTACTTCAAACCGTTTTATGGAAAAAAAAGTTGGTTTGACTAATTATCGATTACGTGTTCTAGTGTTTCCACATGTCATTTTACGAGAAAACAAACAAGCCACTGGAGCTGGTGCAGATCGTGTTTCCCAAGGTATGCGAAGTTCGTATGGAAAGATTGTAAGTAGTGCAGCTCGTGTGAAACGAAATCAATCAGTAATTACAATTGAAACACAGCCTCAATTTGTTAAAATCGCAAAAAGTGCATTACGAAAAGCTGGGATGAAATTACCATCACCTTGCCACGTTAACCAATCCTAAAATAATATCTTCTTTTTTCTAATTTTCTCCCCCATTCTTTTCAATTTTCTTTATCTCTTAGAAGCATTGAGAAATATAAAAAGTTTAGACTTTAGAAATATTTGATAAGCCAGGGAAATAACACTAAGAATAATATCAAAAATGAAATAAACGTAGTGACATGACGTACAATTTTTTCAACGTGTTCTTCACTCAAATTCTTTTTGATTCGTTGCACAAAGAAGCGAACACTATCATTGAATAAGAACCCACCATCCAATGGAACCATTGGTAATACATTAAAAAAACCAAGCAATAAATTCAGCCAGAAAATCCAAAAAAGGACGTTAAGACCTATCCAAAATAGAGGTGTAGGAATAAAAGAAGCAAGTCCCGTTAACTGTAATCCTTGAGTATATGGACTTACCAATGGATTATAGCCAACAAAGTAACCAATGAATGGTAATGAATACAATAGTAATAATCCATCAGCATTAGTAAATGGATGTTGTAAAGAATCGATAAATCCTGGCACATAACTATTAAAACCAATTCCTACAAAACTCATATTTTTTTGACTCTGATTATCAGTAAACTGAGATCGAGGTGCAGGTGTAATTGTGGTATCAATCATAGAATCTTCCGTATAATACTGAATTGGAATGGTTTGATCCACTGAAACATTTTTCATTACATCTCTAAAATCAGCATCTGTCTGAACCGGTGTGTTATTCAATGATGAAATAACCATCCCAGCTGAAAGCCCTATCTCGGCTGCTGGGCTATTTTCTATCGCATATGATATGTGAACACCCTCTATAGGTTCAACTGCAGCCATTCCTACATAAGAGAACAAGAGCAAGGTAATCAAAGCTACAACAAAATTAGACATTGGACCCGCAGCATAAACATGCATTCGTTTTTTCATAGAAGTAACTTGTAATTCATCTTCATCAGGTTCACAAAATGCTCCTAATGGAACAATAAGATAGAGCAACCCAAGTGCTTTTACCTTTAATCCATGAGCAAACGTGAGAATGCCATGTGAAAATTCATGGACAATGATCCCAATTGCTAAACCAACAATGATGTAAAATAAATAATCAAGTGGAAGAAGCGGATTAATTCCAGGTAAAATCAATCCAAATTCTATACCTGGGAGTGCTTCTTGCTGTTCAGGAGTAAATTCTAACACTGCCCACATATTAGCAATGACTAACACCACCATCAAAATCATCATAACAAAACAGACGATAACCGCAAGCGTTCCATATCCTTTCCAAAATCGCTTACGTTGTGCAATTCGTCGTAGAAATCCTACGCCTTTTTTGGTCCGAATCATCAATGCAGGACCATAAAAACTAATATTGTATTTTTCAAAATATCCCTTCTGTTTTAAAAACAATGAGAGAAGAATGTAAGCTCCAATAATACCAATGAGAATCGCTAGTATTTCAATAAGTGTCATGGTAGTAGATGTGCATACTATGATTGTATATTAAGCTAACTCATCACCTTATAATGTAATAAATGAAATAAAAAATGATATGATTATTCTTTTTTATTCATATCATACATGACTAAGCCAGAAAGCATTTTTGGAAGAAAATATGTTGATTTCTGAGGCATATGTTCTCCAGCATCAGCAATTGCTTTTAACTCCTGGATTTTAGTTGCATTCATAAGAATTGAACAATCATATTCTCCATCATCGATTACAGTTATTGCTTCTTCATCATCGCGAGTATATTTTACATAATCTTCCAAAGTGTCTTGGGTGATACCCATGATTTTTTCAATGACAATCTTATGTAAAATAGAAACATCAAGTTTTCTCCAAATTTCACTGCGATCTTTTGCTATATTCTCCATTACCGATTCATCTTTTAAAGTAATCACAATATAACTATCTTTAAAAAGAAAAGCAAATTTATGCTGTGATTTAGTCTCAATCTGTTTTTTAATATGGTCCGCAAGTATTGATGGCGTATCTGTTTCTTCTCTAGGAATTATGTTTACATTAAAATATTCTTTTAGATTGGTTATTAATTTATCTTTAGTTATCTGTTTTGGAAGATGAAGTAATCGATGAGTCGGCAAGATAGATAACCCTTCGTCAAACATATTTGCTACGATTACCATACGATATTGAAATGGAGCATCTGAATCTCGGTTACCTGTTTTTTCTTCCATTTCATTTGCATAGTTTATAGCAGTTTGATAGCGATGATGACCATCAGCGATAAAAAGAATATCATCATCAAGAAATGATTTAATTTTATTAATGATATGTTCATCTGTAAGTTTCCAAATTGCATGATCAAATCCATCATAACCAGTAACATTAATTAATGGGTCACCAGAAATTTTTTGTTTTATTGCATGATTAATTTCATCTTGCTCATCAATATATAAAAGTTGAATTGGTTCAAGATTTGCATAACATGCTCTCATGAGATTTAGTCGATCTGCCTTTGGTTTTGAAAGGGTTCGTTCATGAGCCTTTACTTTTTTATAATCCTTGTCTAGGTGTAACAAAATAAAGAAACCATTCATTGTTTTCTGTTCATCGTCAAGGGTGTATGTAATTTTGTAAGGATAAATTGCTTCATGATCAGTTGGTATCAGGATATGGTCTTTCTGCCATTGTTCAAAATCTTTTTTCGCACGGGTATACCGATTATTTTCATCTGTGTCATCAGAGAATTGTTTCCCAAGAATTAATCGAACGAAGTTATATGGACTATTTTCGTATAATTGATCTTGTTGTTTTGGAGAAATAATGTCATATGGAGGAGACATTACTAAGTCTAGATCCTTAATTTTCTCATTGTTGTATGTGATTCCTTTAAATGCAGATACTTTAACCATAACTCATAGCCTCCCATAGAATGGGTAACATCTGTATTTAGACTAATATTAAAAAGCTTACTAAACAATCAACTTAAAAAACCAAAACTGATTTATTCTTCAATTCAAAGATTATTCAGTGAAACGTATACTTTATAAGTCCCCTTTTTTTCACGGTGTTGTTACTAATGAATTCATCCAACTCAAAATCCGATTATTCTCATGAAAAAATCCATCGAATACTTGAATCGTATCATCTTTGCGATCATTGTATCGGACGATTATGTACTCATCGAAAGGAAGAAGAACTATTCCAGCAGGCTGGAAAACGAATTAGAGAAAAGCATTCAACGTTTTCAAAAACGGTAGAAAGTAGTTGTGAATTGTGTCATGGTCTTTTTGAAGAATTACCAGATTTCTATCAAATTGCTTTTGATTCAGTTAACGATTATGAATTCAACACATTTTTGATAGGTTGTCATATCGATGAAGATATTAGTACCAAAGAAAACCAAGTCATTGAAGAGTTTGATTTAACGAATACTGCTTCAGTTAAACAAGAAATTAATGAGTATATTGGAATAAGATTGGAAGAAGAAATGGAAAAAAAAGTGAGTTTTAAACATCCAGATATAATGATTATTATCAATACTCAATTTAATGTCATTTCTCTTCAAATAAAACCCCTTTACCTATTTGGTCGATATAACAAATTTCAGAGAGGATTACCACAGACAAAATGGTTCTGTCGCCAATGTCATGGAAAAGGATGCAGATATTGTCAATATACAGGAAAATTATACGAAAACAGTGTTGAAGAGTTTATCGCCAAACCGGTAGTTAACGCATCTCAAGCCGATGATGAGGCGTTTCATGGAGCTGGCCGAGAGGACATTGATGTACGTATGCTTGGAGATGGTCGACCATTTGTTTTGGAAGTTAAAAATCCAAAAAAAAGGTCTCTTGATTTAGCATCATTAACCAAACAAATTAAATCGGAAAGTGATAGTGCCATAGCAGTAAATTATTTTAAATACACAGAACGTAGTGATATAGCCCGAATTAAAGAAGCACACTTCCAGAAAGTATATGTAGTAAAAATACATGCAAGGGTTCCAATTCAAAAAGAAAAACTTAAAAAGGTAGCCGAGTCATTACAGGGTACCACGATTAATCAACAAACCCCAACACGCGTTGAAAAGCGTCGCGCAAAAAAGGTTAGACGAAGGCAGATTTATCGCTGTAACGTTCTTGAGGTAGATGAAGATAGAGCTTCAATTGAAATTGAAAGTGAATCTGGAACATACATCAAAGAATTAATTACTGGTGATGATGGAAAAACGCAACCTAATCTTAGCGCGTTGTTAAATGTTGCGTGTTCAGTTGATGCATTAGATGTAAAACAAGTTAAGGGGGAATAATAACATGGTAAAACGTTCAAAAGGATTAAGAAGTAAAAGTAGACACATATTAAGAAAAAAACCACGATATCGAGGATTTTCTTCCATTACCCGATCGTTACAACAATTTGATGATGGAGAAAAAGTAAACATTGTTATTGATCCTTCAGTTCATCGGGGAATGCCACATGTTAGATTTCAGGGATATACTGGAACTGTTCTTGGTAGACAAGGAAATTCATATCGTCTCCAAATTCGCGTGGGAAAGAAAATAAAAACACTCGTTGTGCGTCCGGAACATATTCGGAGAGGATAAAGAATGACGATTTCCGATGAGAATGTTTCATATGTTTCTCTTGCTGAAGTGAAAAATCTTTTACGAAAGGTGGAAAAGGAACGTGAAACATTGCTTTATGAGCAACGAATAGCATTGGAACATGCACAAAATTTTGTAAAGTTACCTGCGAATAAAACAGAGGAATTGATTAAAAAATTAATGAAACTTGAAAAAGTAAAAGAAATTCATGCGTATAAAATCGCGGATTTACTTCCAACGACGAAAGAAAAAGTTCAATCTATTTTTGCAAAGGAACGAATAAACATTACAGATAAGGATATCAAAGAAATCCTTGATTTAGTAAATGAATATTATATTGAATAAATACGGGAGGAATATGTTTTGGAGGAGTATGTATATGTTCTGGACTATTTGCCAGAAGGAAGAGCCGATGTTTCATCTCATCATCGTTACCCGATCGTTTATGGGTTAGGCGATAATCAATTTACCCTTTTGGAATTAGTACCAAAAAATAATGTTCCTCTTTCCATTGGCGATCGAATCTATGTTGGTAAAAATCCGAAAAAACGAGAAAAAATCAAAAAGATCAAAGGTCGCGTGCATTTTGATGATTTAACCTCTACAGCACATGGTGAATTACCCTATGTTCTTATTGATGTTGTCAAACAAAAAGAATCTTACTTTATTCAATTCTTTAATAATGCTCCTGCGATTTCCACTCGTTTTCATGTCTTGGAATTACTTCCAGGTCTTGGAAAAAAGATGATGCATGATATTCTTACCGAACGACGGAAACAGAAGTTTACGACATTTAAAGAGATGGTAGACCGTATTGATTTTCTTCGAGATCCTGCAAAACTTGTTGCAAAACGAATTGAGTTGGAATTAAGTGATCCAGATCAAAAATATCGGTTATTTACTCGTCCACCAGCTAATCAGAATAAACGATAACCGTTCTAGTCGTCTTTTATGAAGAAAACAAAGCTCGGTCAACATTTTCTCATAGATCCATCCATCGTTGAATTGGAACTTTCTATTGCTGAATTAACAAAAGAAGATATTGTTTTAGAGATTGGTCCGGGAAAAGGGATTCTTACTCATCAGTTAGCAAAAAAAGCAAAACAAGTAATCGCTGTTGAACTTGATCCATCATTTTATGATTTTTTAAGTCACCATGTCTCTGAAAACGTTTTACTCATCAATAGAGATATTATGAAGATATCATGGGATGATATTCCATCATTTACCAAAGTCGTTGCTAATTTACCCTACCAGATTTCTTCTCCGGTGACATTTAAGTTACTTGAAACTCATTTTGAAAAAGCAGTATTAATCTATCAAAAGGAATTTGCTGATCGAATGATTGCATGTCCAGGATCAAAGGATTATTCACGGTTAAGCGTTGGTATTGCATTTAAAGCAGATTGTAGAATTCATAAAGACATATCATCCTCAGCCTTTTCTCCTCCTCCAAAAGTAACGTCTTCTCTTGTTGAACTTATACCTTATGAAAAACCACCATTTCATGTAGTTGATGAAACAACCTATTTTGAGGTGACTAAACAATTATTTTCTCATCGACGAAAACAAATTGGAACTATTCTAAAAAATTCTAAGTTATTACCATATGATGAAGATCTTTTATTTTTAACGAAACGAGTTGAAGAACTTACTCCTCAAGAAATTGGTTTACTTTCAAATCAATTGTATGAACTAAGATCATAAAAAAAAGTTTTTGAATTGATTTATCTGTTTTTTTTAAAAAAGTATTAGTATTCCTTTTTCATCCAATTTATTTGTTGATGCATTGAAAAACGGCATTGTTTTTCACTGTTTTCCAGCCGGTTCAGCCAGGAAAAAGTGATCTATATCTCAAAAAAGAGGGTAACTATGAGTAGACAACGATCACTTTGGAATGCATATGGAAAACAAGTTTTGATCATTTGTTTGTTATTCATTATTTTTTTCTTATCTATTGATGTGTGGAATTGGAATAAGCCAATACTTGGATTGTTCGGTTTTCCAATATGGATCTGGTATAACATTGTACTTACACTTACACTTGTTTTTGCTTATTATGCAGTAATTAGGTTCATTTGGACGGAGGAAGAACCATGATACTTGTTTTGATTGCTATTCTATTGTTTTTTCTTCTTTTATTAGGGATTGGATTTATTGCAAGAAGAAAATCAGTTGATACTGCTGAAGATTATTTTGTTGCTGGAAGAAGTTTTGGTGCTATTGTACTTTTCTTTTCATTAGTTGCCACTAATTTTTCAGCGTTTACGTTTCTTGGATTTGCGGGAAAATCATTCACAAGTGGGTTTGGTCAATATGGTATCATGGCATTTGGAACTGGTTTTATGGCAATTTCTTTTTATCTAATCGGTCGAAAAGTATGGAGATTAGGAAAAATACATGGATACATCACACCAGCTGAACTTGTTGGAAAACAAATGAATTCATCATTGCTCAAATATGTGTTTATGACCGTTCTCATTGTATTTACCGTTCCATATCTTGCTACCCAAGCCATTGGTGCAGGTATGCTTATCATGCAGCTAACCGAATCAGTTATTTCTTGGCAAGTAGGAGCTGTTGTTACCATGCTTGTGCTTATGGGGTATACTTTTTTAGGAGGCATGCGTGGGTCTGGATGGACAGATGTGGTTCAGGGAGTCTTAATGATTTCTGCTTTAGTGCTTTCTTTTGTTTTTGTTGCTCAAGGATTAGGTGGAATTCAAGCGGCAAATGCTGCTTCTTTTCAACAATCTCCATCATTGTTTTCACGGCCGGGGTTAGATGGATATTTCACTGTTCAAATTTGGTTTTCCTTTATGATTTTATGGTTATTTGCTGATCCAATGTTTCCTCAGTTATTCTCCCGATTTTATACTGCAAAGAATGAAAAATCATTGAAATGGACTATGCTTTGTTATCCTGCTGTTGTTGTTTTTGTGTTTTTTATTCCCGTTGTCATTGGGGTATGGGCTCATGGTGCATTAGTTGATATCGCTTCGTCTGAAATTGATATGGTACTTCCGATGATGGTTCGATTATTTGCTCCTGAAGGCGTATATTTATTTGTGATGATCGGAGCACTTGCAGCATTGATGTCTACTGCTGATTCACAATTACTTTCACTTGCTACTATGTTTTCTCATGATTTACCATTTAAAAAGAAGGATAACGTGGTTAAACGAGGCAGATTGTTCATTTTCTTGTTGGTCTTTTGTGCAATTTTGTTTATTTTACTTGGGTATGATCCATCTGTTGGTATTATGGGAACATTAGTAAAAGGAACCTTTTCTGGGTTAGCTGTTTTATTTCCTACAGTAATTGCAGTGTTATATTGGAAAAAAACAACCGCATTAGCTTGTATCAGCAGTATTCTCATTGGTGAGATCAGTATCTTTTTATTTCAATTTGGATTTGTTGATTCTTTTGGTTTTCTTCCCGCTATTTGGGGGATATTAATTGCAACAGTCATGGTAATCTTTGGTAGTTTTGTTGAAAATAAAATAAGATAAACTAATACATCAAGATTATTTTGATTTTTCAACGATTGCATAAAAATTATCAAATTCCTTTTTAGAAGTAATGCTTACTCCATCCAGTGTTTGGATGGTGAAATTTGCTTGTTTTAGTTCGTCTTTGAGTTCTTGTTTTTGATAAAGATGATAAAATCGAGGAATATTTAGATTGTGTTGTCTCCAGTAAATTAAAATATCGCCAGGCTCCCCATTTTTTTGATATTGTTTTTGTTTGAATCGGTCTTGATCACGATTCCATACGCTGATTAATGCTTGTCCACCTGGTTTTAAGACCCGATTGACTTCATTTAGTGATTGCATTCTATTTTCTTTGTGTTTGATGTTGTGTAATGCAGCAATATATATGATATTATCAAAAATATTTGATTTGAATGGAAGATGAACTAGATCACCTTGAATTACTTGAGTATTTCTTATTTGATGGTGTTTTAGTGTTTTTTCAGTGATTTTTAATAAATTATGACTAATATCAAAACCAATGGTCTTTTTTGCATGTTTTGCGAGTGGAAGTAAATGTCGACCGTTTCCACATCCTAAATCTGCACATATCTTATCTGTTGTGTATGTATTGATAAAATCATTGCAAAAATCCCATGTATGCTGTCGAGTATGATTAAAACTTTCAGCAATACGATTCCAAGTGAGCAATGAATCTTTTAGTCTCTTATTTTTCATTCTTATGGTTTTCTCCAAGTTTATTTGCTTTTACAAGATTATTTAAATGATAACTTACTCTGAAATTTTCAATACAAGATTTTTTATATATGTACATCTAATTTTAATATAGGTATGTATCTTTCAAAACGAGTTATTATCTTTCTTGTTCTTATTGTATTTGTGGTGACCATTTCGGTTGCTTTTGGAGTAATGTGGATGATAAATCATCCTGATCCTTCAACTGTTGATTCAGATGGTGATGGAGTTATGGATGATACGGATGTTTTTCCAAATGATCCTTATGAACAAAATGATACTGATAGAGACGGTGTAGGAGATAATGAAGATAAGTTTCCCTTTGATCCTGCGGCTAGTCAAGATAGTGATGATGATGGATACCCGGATCGTTGGAATCCAGGAAAAACACAATCTGATAGTACGTCTCAGCCTCCCTTGGAATTAGATGATTTTCCATATGATCCTTCAGAGTGGAAAGATTCTGATGGAGATGGCATCGGTGATAATACTGATGTTTTTCCAAATGATCCTAGTGAATCCCGAGATGATGATCAAGATGGGATTGGAAATAATGCAGATCATAATCCATTTGTGGATTTATCCTTTACCTTTTCATTAGATTCAATTACATTAAAGAAACACGTTGATATTTTGCCCTGGGCTCAGGTATACTTTAAAATACTTATTAATGGCGAAGAATATAGAAATTGGAATAATAATGGAAGTTATTTTTATATCTTTAAGAATCGACCAAAGCAATTAGAAAAATCATTCTTTTTTGATATGCCTGAAACCGGATCAAAGAATTATACTGATATTGAGATTTTAGTATATGATCATGATTTATTAAAAAATGATGCTGAAATTGATGTTAACCAGGATTCTGAATTGACTAGCATACAACTTCGTATAAATCATGAAACTAATTCAGTTATTCCATCATCTTCCGTGATAGGAGTTGATGCAAGTGTTGGGTACTCAATTAATCTTGCTGAAGAAATTGAGCCTCCAGATGATTCCATCGAAAAAAAGTATCGTTGGCAGTTTAACGGATCCTTTCATACTATCACTCTGGATATCCCATTTCATAAATATGAATGGGCGGTTCAATCAACAGTGAATAGAAGCCCTCAAAGTCGCGGATCTAAGTTCATGGCTGATTTTGTTACCGTTGATGATTCGGTGATTATCTCCTTATCTGAGCAGCTTAGTAATCTTGCTCAAAGTCATGGGTATAATTCTTCTGAAACAGTGAATTTTGTGATGAGTTTTGTACAACAGAATGTTCATTATTGGGATGATAGTGAGAGTAAGGATCAAAAAGAATATTGGCGGTATCCAATTGAAACATTAGTTGATGAACAAGGCGATTGTGAAGATACCTCAGTTCTTTTTGCCGCACTCATTGAAAATATGAATAATTATGAAGCAGTGTTATTGTTTTACATCATTGATGATGAAACAGGTCATCTGGCTTCAGGAGTATCAGGAATAACTATTGATGGGTATAGTGTCACTTATGAGGATGAATCCTATTATTATTGTGAAACGACCTCTGCTGGTTTCAGTGCAGGAGATAAACCAAATGATATTCCAGATGAACCAGAAAAAATTATTCCAATTTAATAGTGATTGAAAAAAGGAAAAAAGAGTGGTTTTAATCATTAACTCACTTTTATTCTACGTAAATAGCTGGTCTTCTAGGTTCTGCAAATCGAGATTTTTGTTTTGGATCATTTATTGATGAATCATCAGCTGAGAAAATCTCAATTGAGCAGGTAAATAATGATTCAAAAAAAGATTTAGATTCAGTTAAATACTTTGTTTCATCAATGTTAGTTTGATAATATGTAATGTCTTTTTCATTAAGTTTTTTAATTTCTCCTGTGAGTTTCCCAGCATATTTAGATACTTGTTTTGCTTGTTTTTTCAAATCAGGATTTGTCACAATGCGTTTCATTAATTGACCCATGTTCAATGATCCATTTTCTTCTGAAAGATTAATTGCTTTATGTAAAACCATGTGTTTCCAGTTAGGTGCAGTATAGATTATTATTCTTTGAGGTTTAATTTTTGTGACATTTAGAATTTCCTGAATGTCATCAACCAGATTTGCTACTAATTTTTCACCAGCAACATGGGACTCTGAAATTTTTAATCTTTTTTCATCTGGAAGAATTGAAGTAGATACTAACGTATCATGGGTAGTGTTCCATAGTTCCTCACATAAATGTGGGGTGATGGGTGTCATAAATTGTAACCAAGCATTCACGCAAGTTTTGATGGTGTTTTTATTTCCTCCGCCAC
>JAGXLH010000033.1 GCA_018334795.1 Thermoplasmatota archaeon | reverse complement strand
GCTAATGAAACAAAACAACCTGAAAAAACCATTCCAAAAGCGATCTTGATTTCACTTATCGTTACAACCATTCTTTACATTCTGGTTGGTCTTGCCGCAGTTAGTGTTGTCTCATTTAGTGATCTTGCTTCTTCAAATGCACCTTTATCTTTGGTTGCACAACAATGGTTCGGTGAGAAAAGTTTTCTTGCATTATCCGTCATCGCTCTTTTTTCAACGTTTAATACTTCGTTAGCCATGCTTCTCAGTGGGTCTCGTCTAGTATACGGGATGGCGAAAGAAAAAGGATTACCAACCGTGTTTACTAAAGTCAGTAAGAAAACAAAAACACCATGGGTTGCAATCATAGGTGTAGTTCTTGCTTCACTTTTATTTTTGTTTGTTGGAGATGTAGCCGTAGTTGCAAATCTAACGAATTTCACTATTTTTGTGGTGTTTATCGTGGTGAATGCAACGGTTATTTATTTTCGATACAAAAAACCAACTGATAAAGGTTTTAAAACACCAGGATCTATTGGGAAACTTCCTATTTTACCTGTACTTGGAATAATAACTACATTGTTTTTATTGTTCAATGTTTCAATTCCTGTGATTATTATGGGCAGTGTGTTACTTGTTCTTGGATTTGTTTTGTTTCATGTGTTATCATCCAAAGAAATGTTTAAACAAAACAGCTAACTTGATAATCGTAACTCGGAGTTTTTCATGAAGATTCAAACAAAAGGCATTAGGTTCATTCAAAAGATCATCCTTAGTTTTTCAGTCATGGTAGCCTTAGGAATCATTCTTGGACTACTTAGTGGTGGTTTTCCACGATTTGGATCTGAAATCGGAACCATTGCATTGTTTATCGCGATGACGTTTTCTTTGCAGCAAATTTCAATTCGGAAAACAATTCAAGAAGCATCAAAACAAATGATGCTGCTTTCATTCATCGTTCATTTCATTCTTTTACCAGTTGTAATCTTATTCTTTGGAAGTTTTTTTTCTTCACCATTATGGGAAGGGTTTGTGGTTATGGCCGCGGTTCCACCTGCAGTTGCCGTGGTTCCAGTAACCAAAATTCTTCGTGGGAATGTGCAGCAAACCATTGTTTCTCTTTCGTTTTTATACCTTGTTGCCTTAGTGTTAACACCAGTTTTTTTACTTGTATTTTTAGGAGAAAAAATTGCGTTTTGGAGTATGGTAGAAACAGTTATTGAATTCATCGTGCTTCCCTTAATTTTTTCACGGTTACTTCGTAAACTCTCTCTTTCTTCAAAGCAAACTTCACTAATTGTCAACCTCTGTTTTTTTCTAGTAATGGTTGCAATCGTTGGATTAAATCGGATGGCACTTGTTCAGGATATTTATTTACTTGCTCTTTTAACTGGAGTAATCATGATGCGAACGATTGGTACCGCACTTGCCGTTTTTGTAATTGGAGAAAAAAGGAGAAAAGATCGCGAAATAGTTATACCCTTGGCTCTTTTTGCATCGTTTAAAAATGATGGATTAGGATTATTGATTGCATCATCTATTCTTCCACCACTAGCAAGTGTGCCTTTTATTATTGCTATTATTTTTGAAATGGTGATTGCCGGAAGCCTTGAATACATAGTTTCAAAGAAACAGTCAATAACATCATAGGATACAACTTCTTTTACTAACGATTAATACTTTCACAGATCCCCATCACTAATATTTTTTAAAGAGGAACACAAATGCAGTTGTTCCATTTGTATTTGGGGGAACTAAAAAAATGGAACAATGGAATGATCGTTACGTTGAATATGCTAAAACACATCAATCCACCATTCATAAAAAGGAAACACCCGTCGTTCAACCAAAGGTGTCCGTGTATACCGGAATACGTGAGATTGATGAAATTCTTGGTGGTCTTCATACTGGGAACATTACGGCATTTATTGGAAAAAGTAAACTACTTTCAACCCTGCTTCATCGGGTTTGTGTGAACACGGTTGATATGTTTCATAGTCCTAGTATCGTTCTTGATGCAGAAAATCAAATAAATCCATTTTTGCTTGCACGATTGGCTCGCTTGCAAATAACTTCAGATGAAGACGTGTTGCAAAATGTGTATCTGAGTAGAGCATATACGATTTATCAATTAACCGATCTTATCCATTCTCATGTTGAATCCCTTATCCAAAAGAAAAGACCAGTTACACTTATTCTAACTGGAGTATGTTCGTTACTTGCAGATGCAAATCTTTCAAAAGATGAAGCAAATCATTTGTTTACCCATATGATGAAAAAAATAAAACAGATGACCGAACAATATCAAATAGCAACGGTCATTATTGACACACATACTATTGATTTAGATAGAGCATCAGTTGAAGTATTTATTGACACCTTGATTCAGATAAAAGAAATGCGTCATTGTCCCAGGATTACAATAACACAGAAAAATCAGCAGGTAACGGTGACCAGTGAAACAGTTGGACAGTTGTGTCTACAAGATTTTGGGATGGTGATCTAACTTTTATGGGGCGAACAATTCCAACATTTCGGCGGATGATTGAATCATTTGGCATGGAATGGACTGATTTTAGACAAGGATTACGAAAACAGGATCAAGAAATGTTTGATGCATTACTCAATCATGCGAGAAGGCATAGTGCAGCAGGACATAACTTCCCACATGCTCTTCCCTTTGAACCTATCGTGATAAGTATTTTACTTGAGCATGAGAAACAGTTACGTGAACTGGAAAAAACAAAGGAACAAATTGAAAAAAGGAATGGAGATGAATAAGAACAGGATTAGAGATTTTTAATAAAATGTTAACAAAATATGAGTTTTTTTGCATTTGTCCAATTTTTTGTTGGAATAATTTATATAGAAACGTAGACATTATATTGGTAGCGAACAGTATTCTGCGGGGCGACTTACATGAAAAAACAGCATGTGTTATGTGTTTTCTTAGTATTTTTAGTAGTGTTGAATGGATTAACTGTTACTGTATTATCACAAACCAAACAAGATGTAACCATGGTACACAGTGATGAAACGTTTGATCTAGTGATTATTTGTCCAACTCAATTTGTTTCTTCTGTTGACCCGTTAGTTGCTCATAAAAATAGTATTGGCATAAAAACAATAGTGAAAACAACAGAATCAATCTATGAAGAGTATACTGGTGTTGATGAAATCGAAGAAATCAAATATTTCATCAAGGATGCAATTGAGGATTTAGAAATATCCTATGTTCTTTTGCTTGGTGATGTAAATCTTGTTCCGATGAGAACAACTGCGGTATCCTGGAATTATTTTGGAAATATGGTGGTTTCTGATGTGCTTACTGATTTGTATTATGCAGATGTTTATGATGAACAGCATTCGTTTTCAAGATGGGATACCAATCAAGATGGAGTCTATAGTGAAGTTCGAATGATTATGGATGGAACAAGTGAGTATAATGAAACACTTGAAATTGTTGATGAAATCGAAGGTAAACCAGATGTGATGGTAGGACGCATTCCTTGTTCAAATCAGAACGATGTGAAAAACGTGGTTGATAAGATCATTACGTATGAAACAACGACGTTCGGAAGTGAATGGTTTCATCGTTTGATTCTGATGGGCGGAGATACATTTCCGAATACTGGCGGTATCAATGAAGGTGAGGTAGTCACTGAATATGTTTCATCAGTGATGCCTGAATTTACACCAATAACATTGTGGACGTCGCTGCAACGTTTTCGTTTTTTTACGATTAATGCTGAGATTTCAAAAGGAGCTGGTTTTGTCAGTTACTCAGGTCATGGATTAGCTTATGGTATTGCTACGTCTCCACCGGATGGCTCGTCTCAGATCTCGTATTATACACCGTTTATTTTAGGATTGAAGAATACGGATAAGTATCCAATCATGTACTTTGATGCATGTCTAACCGCAAAATTGGATTATCAACTGTTCACTATTGATGTTCCTTGTTTTGCATGGTCAATGATTAAAAAACCGAATGCTGGTGCGATTGCTTGTATCGGTGCAACAAGGACAGGTTTTGGTGGATTTGCTGGTGATCCATTTATTGCTGGGGCAAGTAGTTTGCATGCGTTTTTCTTTGATTCGTATGAACCTGGAATTCATCTTGGTGAAATGTTTATTAACGCGCAATATACATTCATTGATCAGATCATGGAAAAAGTGATGTATGATCCGTTAACCATTCAGGAATTCACGTTACTTGGAGATCCTTCATTAAAAATCGGCGGATATCAAATAGAAAACCATTGATACCGAAAATTTTTCATCCATACATTCTTTTAAAATTTTAAACATTTGTTATGAAAAATAGTATTAATTTAGAGTAAAAATATTTAAAATATAATTATCATAACATCCTATGTTTAATAGTAGGGAGGCATCATATGTATGATGTGGTTATTGTTGGTGGCGGACCAGCAGGAAGTACTGCCGCAAAAATGTTAGCTGAACGGAAAAGAACGGTGTTATTAATTGATAAAGCCAAGTTTCCAAGGGAAAAACCATGTGGTGGGGGATTAACTGCAAAAGTATTGACCGAATTTCCTTATGTTAAAAACAATGATTTGATTGAATCCTATACCTATGGTGGCTACGTATATGCTAAGGATATGGGTAACCGGGTGGAAATCAAAAAGGATACACCTGTGATGGCAACGGTTCTTAGAAAAACATTTGATGCAGGTCTCGTACAACTTGCCGTTGATCAGGGTTGCACACTTCTCGAAGGGAAAAAAGTAGTTGATATAATGTTTTCAAAAGATCATGTAAAAACAATCGTTGATACTGGAGAATGCGTTGAATCAAAGGTAATTATTGGATCAGATGGAATTTGGAGCATCACACGTAAAAAAGCAGGATTAGAACCAATTAAAAATCAATTTGCAGTTTCATTATTCAATGAATACAAGATGGATGAACAACTCATCGATCAGTATTTTTCATCAAAACGATATGGGCATTTACATTTGAAAATGAATGGATTATCGGGCTATGGATGGGTGTTTTCCAAAAAAAATCATATTAACATGGGTATTGGTGAAATGAAACCGTATCATAATACGGATCATAATAGGTTAAAACCAACCTTTCAAGAATATATAAAACGATTAAAAGAAGAAAACATTATCCCTAAAGAACTCTCTGCTGATAACGTAAAAGGAGGTGCATTACCAACCCAGCCCATACCCAAAACCTATGCTGATAAGATGCTTCTTTGTGGTGATGCTGCTGGGTTAATCAATCCAATCACAGGGGAAGGAATTCATTACGCCATGTATTCGGGAAGAATCGCAGCTAAAATCATAGATGCTGCATTACGTAAAAAGAATACAAGCAATAGGTTTTTATCAAGATATGAACACCAGTGGAAACACGCATTTGGAAAAGATATCGCGTTGTTTCAGCAGGCAACAAAACAATGGAACAAAACTGATTTCAAATATTTCGACTTACTAAAACAAGATGAACAACTCAAAGATATGCTCCTTGAGATCATGATGGGAAATGCAAGTGCACAAGAATATAAATATAAGATTTTAAAACGAATTCTTTACGTCAAAGTAAAAAAAGTAACATAGGAATTAATACGCTTAGATCACTTCATATTCTCATCTGTTTCTATCTTTTCAATCTAATCAACAAATATTTCTATTGTTCATTCGCCAACATATAGTATAGTGAGGTGTTTTAGCAAATCTTTTTTGGATGAGTACGTTCTATTAAGTCAAAGCCATTAGTATAATTGAACATTTTGCAGAACAATCATTTTTAGTGATAAAACATATTAACCATTTTGTTGAACAGTATCATGACCGAAGAAAACAGAAAAAAGTATCATTGTAAATATTGCGGAAGGAAAATGAACAAACTTGATTACGAAATGAACAATGGATACTGTGGAAAATGCAGGGATTTGCTTGATTGGAAACAAGTCCTTGGTGATTACAAAAAATTGAAAAAAGAAAAAGAATAACAAAAAAATACTTTCAACAACCCATAATCAATTTTTTTAACAAAGAACCAGTCTTCTTGCATCTTCAAAAAAAATAACATTGTGATGGAATACATATGATGCAAGGATTCATTTTTGATTGTTACCCAGATTACCAAAAAAATGTGATGGTTACCTGGTTGAAAACAAAACAAGGTATGAAAAAAATCAAAATCCCGTATCATCCATCATTTTATGTTAATGGATCTGCACAAGACCTGAAACAATTACGGAAAACGCTTTCTAACAAAGATGAGGTAAAACACATAGAGTATACCAAACAAAAAACAGAATTGGGAAACACACATCCAAAACTCGTTCTTGCCGTAACACCCTACAAATTAAAAAATATATCCTTTCTTGCTCAGCAAATCCAAAAAGAAGGGAATTATCAACGATATAAATTGTATAATGTTGATCTTCGGTTAAGCACTCGATTCTTGCAATATCGACATGTTTTCTTTAATGGATTAGCTACCTGGACTGGAAAAAAATTTAGAGTGCATGATACTCAGTGGGATGTTGATTATCAACAACCATGCTTCTCGCAGATGCGTTTTGACATTATAACAAATATGAATCCAAACCAGAAATCATCCCTGATTGAGGGCATTATTGTTGATGATGTTCTCGTGAAGACTGAAAATGAAATTGATACCATTCTTGCAGGATTACGATTGATTCGGAAGAAAAATCCAGATATTCTTCTTACAAATAATGGAGATAGTTTTTTGTTTCCCTTGCTTCACCAACGAGCGATGAAGCATGGTATTCTTGATGCGTTATCCTTTGGACGAGATAATGCAACCTTAAAACAGATCAAACAGGATTCATCATACACAAGTTACGGCCGAGTTTTGTATCGGCCGGCATGGTATGTGTTTCATGGTCGTTTTCATATTGATACTAAGAACTCATTTTTTTATCAAAACGGTCGATTTGATGGGTTACTAGATGTTTCCCGTTGTGCTAATATTTCACTTCAAATACTTTCCCGGCTTGGTGCCGGTACTGCGATTAGCCAAATGCAAGTGAATACTGCCATGAATCAGGATTTTCTTGTTCCTTGGAATAAACGGCAACCGGAACAGTGGAAAACCGCAGCGATGTTATTACGAACAGATAGAGGTGGATTAATCCTTGATCCTGTACCGGGTATACATGAAAATGTAGTCGAATTTGATTATGCTTCATTATATCCACATATTATGATTCAAGAAAACATTAGTCCTGAAACGGTGTTATGTTCCTGTTGTCCTCATTCTTCACATCGTGTTCCCCAGCTTGGCTATCATATTTGTGAACAAAAAACTGGATTGATCCCAACCGTGTTAAAACCAGTGATTGATCGTCGATTTAGATTTAAAGCACGAGCAAAAAATAAATCGTATGATACTGAAAAGTATACGTATTTGCAGCATGCATGGAAATGGATTTTACTGGTTAGTTTTGGATATACGGGATATAAGAATGCTCGATATGGTCGTATTGAATGTCATGAGAGTATTACTGCATTTAGTCGAAAAATCTTACTTGATGCAATGCATCTATCTGAACATTATGGATATCAAGTGTTACATGGAATTGTTGATTCATTATGGGTACAAGCAAGTAAACCAACCATTTCCCCAGCAAAACTAGCAAGGAATATCAGTAAACAAACTGATGTTCGTTTAGATGTGGAAGGATGTTATGATTGGATTGCTTTTTTAAAAAGCAAACATCATGATTATGGTGCATTAAACCGGTATTATGGACGGTTTACCACAGGCGAATTAAAAATACGAGGAATTGAACTTCGTCAGCATAACACGCCAGTTTTTGTAAAAAATATGCAAAAGGAAATACTCCACGTGTTTCAGCAAGCACAGTCAAAAGAAGAATTAAAAAGTAAGGTATCAACCGCGGTACATGTTGTTTTCAAATTCATGAACCAATTAGTTACTCGTAATGTGAATAGTTCTGATTTATTGTTCACTAGTAGAGTTGCAAGAACCGTGAATACGTATAAAGTAAACAATTTTGTAAAAGCTGCATTGCAACAGAAACAAGATGATGGGATTATTGTTCACCCTGGTCAGTTCATTGAATATGTTGTTTGTGATCAAACAAGTAGTTCGTATCAAGAAAAAGTCTGTGTGAAACAACGTTTGTCTTCAGAAATCTTTTTTGATGTTTCGTTTTATATTCATTATCTCTGTCGCTGTGCAGAAACCGTGTTACTTCCTTTTGAAATAACTGAAGAATGGTTACTTGAATCTTTTTTGGCAAAAGAATACAAGCAACAGGATATGATCCGATGAGTTTTAATTATGAACATGAACTCATAAAGCCGGTGTATACTCATTTTGCATCTACTGCTGAGATAATCTTCTATGAAGTTCCCATTGGTTTTTGCCGAGCAGATATGATCGTTTTTCAGAAAGATAATACAAGTATTGCTATTGAATTGAAATTAGCTGATTGGAAGAAAGCATTAATTCAAGCACAAAATTACCAGTTAGCCACAGATTTTGTGTATCTAGCATTTCCTTTTTCAAAATGCGAATTAGTGTTGAAAAGAGCTAAGGAAAAATTACGGCATAAGGGTATTGGGCTGTTTTCTGTTGATGAAGAAACAAGGAAAGTATCAGAGGTTCTTGCTGCAAAAAAATCTACGGTATTATTTGGTCGATTATCAAAAAAAGAAATCATTAATCGAAAGAAACGAGTATATCAAAGAAAACGATTATAAAAAAATAAAAAGATGGGGGTAATGTTTTTATCTGGTAAATACTGCAGGTCTACAGTTTTCACAAAGTGGAAGATTTGTTTCCATCATGGTTTCGTTGTACACAAAAATGTAATCAATTCCTAGGCCGCTAAAGTCACAATCTGTGATGATAAATTCTGTTTTGTTATCTGGTGCTGGTAAATTGTTTTTTAAGAGTGTTCCGGTAAATAATGTTTCATTACTGGTTTGTGCAGTGATTGTAGTTTCATTTTGAATGAGGGTAACATTTTCTGTGTTGGTAACATTTCCCGTGAAATCATAATACGAGATAGTCCAGGATCCCGAAACATCGGGTATTTCTTCAAGTCTCACTTTGTCAAAACTGATGTTGATTGCATCAATATAATAGGTTCGTGGTGTTTCCCAGGTTCCCCAAACACCAATAGAAAGATAAAGTGTTCCATTATCATCCGTTTCCACCGTCATGGTGTATGATTTGTTAAGCCAGGTGTAGCCAATGTCTTCTTGTTGATTGTGACCCGTATGATCTTGGAAAGTGAGATCATCATAGGTTTCTGGATTGGTAAGAGATGCACCAGTGATGATTCTAAATAAGTTGAAACTACCAAAGTCACTAGTAGCAAAGTCATAATCAATAGTAATTTCATATTGCGTGTTTGCATCTAATTCGAATTGTTTTTCTATCCATATCTTTCCGGCATCGTTCATATTGTCTAAATATAATTTTAAAGACTTATTTCCATCAGTTGCTCGGTCATCACTTCGTTCTATACTCCAATTGATTGGTGGATTAGACAAATCAGTTCCATCAATTTCCCAGTCTTGCATGTCTTCTTCAAAAGAGTAATAGTTAGATCGAGTGGTATCATCAGGTATTTCTTCAATGCAACCTGATAAAAACAGGGTTGCTGAGAGCATAATCGTAAAAATAAGAGTTGCATATACTTTGATATTGCTGATTTTGCTTTTTTTGTTCATAATATTTTTCACCTTTTCTTTGTTGTTTTATATGGTAATTGGTGGTAATTGTTTAAATACGGTAGGAATTTGTTTGGTAAAAGCCAACCTAAAAAAGTAAAGATACTCTTTTATTAATACTATAAATGAGAAAAAGTGTTATCTCTTTTTTTTGATTTTTTATTCATTAGTCATCAATGAGAAGTATCTCTTTTTGTGTTTCCTTATCTTCAGTTGAACCTTGTTTTTTCTTTACGATCAAAATTTTTGAATGTGTACCATAGATTACATCTAATTGTTCTCTTTTTGCATAATCAAGAATGTCCTTTTTGAGTTGTTCTAATTCTAAAAAAGAGTCTAAGTTTTGTTGATTGGTTTGTTTTTTAATCATAATATATCGGTCTACGAGTTGTTTTCCGGTTCGTTTATGATATCTATTCTCCCGATGTTCTCTAATTTGATAAAGATGAGAGTACTGTGGACAGATCGGTTTATATCTACACCAGTGACATAATAAAGAAGGAGTTCTGGGATACTTTTTGGTGTTTTCAATGGTATCTATCGATGAAATCAATTGTGATGAAAGTGTTGATAGTTGTTGATCTGATCTTTTAGATCTCAGTTCTTTATTGAATTTGAGGAAATGCCATACTAATTCGATATCATTTGCATCAGGATATTTGTGTTTAACTCCCAGCGCATAAATTGCAAGTTGTCTATCCTTATCTAATTGATTTTGAGATGGAAGTTTTGATCCTGTTTTATAATCGTGGATTTCATAGTGGCCAGATTTTGATTCATCCAAACGATCAATGTATCCTTGCATTTGATAATTCTTTTCGTCATCAAGAGAAAAACTGATTCGATCTTCAACAGAAATCGTTTTAGTCTTGTTAAAGGGCGTATACTGATTATAATAATCTGTGATGAATTGTTTTCCACGTGATTGATAGTGTTGCATAGAATATTTCTTTTTTACTATAAGGATTTCATCATCCCATTGTTCATACCATTTATGATAAAAAAAGGTGAGTAGATTATCAAGGAAAATTATGTATCCTGTAAGAAGAGTTTTATATAATTGTTCTAAGGTTTGATGAACAATACTTCCTAAAAATGTTTCAATGGTATCTTTAATGATTGGATCGATGTTATCAATATATTTGAGTTTATATTTAAATGGACATTGTTCGAAGGTGGAAAGACGTGAATAAGAATACTGCATAATACGGTTGTAACTTAAATCATGATATTTAATAATTTATGGCAGAGGTGGGTAAATGTATGTTTAACCACTTTTTGAAAAGAAAAAAGATTAAAACAATTCAAAAATCATATTTTATAAAATTAAACTTTAAATAATAAATATCTATTATATTCCTATTAGTTTAGGAGAGGCCTTAGCATGAATGAAAAATGTCATCATCTAATTATTATATTACTGATTTTTTTATTAATAAGTTCATCACACCAAATATTTGTTTCTCAAAGTATTTCTGAGGAAACTAACGAATATGAATTTATTATTATTTCACCATCTGCTTTTACAGATGCATTACAACCATTAATTTCTCATAAAAAGGATAATAGAATCTCTACAAAAATTGTCACTGTTGAAGAATTATATTCCGGAGACTGGCCAGTTTCAAACCCACAGATAGGAAGAGATGATGCGGAAACGATTAAGTTTTTTTTACGTGAATCTGTGAAACAATGGAATACTGAGTATGTTATGCTTGTTGGAGGAAAAGAAGAAGTTCCTGTTCGGTATGCTCGAATTAACACAAATTACTCATCTTCTCATCCGCAGTTATTTCATTATTTCTTCCAGGGGCTTCCGGATTTCATGCAAATGATAAATCGATATATTTCTGATTTATATTATGCAGATTTGTTTTTTGAAAATGGAAGTTTTTGCAGTTGGGATACAAATAATAATATGCAGTTTGCAGAAAAAAATGAGGTTGAACAAATCGATTTGGTTGACATCTATCCTGATATTGCGGTGGGTCGATTATTATGTACCTCCGTTGATGAAGTACATACTGTAGTTAATAAAATCATTAATTACGAAACAGATCAGAATCCTGATGCTACTTGGAAAAAAATGTGACGGTGTGTGGCGGGGACACTCACTCATTATGGCGTGATCTTTTAATTAAAATTGCTTATCCTACAGAATACGAAGCAAATATTGCTTGGGAAGGCGAATACATGGGCGATAAAGTCACTGAAATCCTTAATGAGTATGATGCTACAAAAGTATATACTACCAAATTATCCAATGAGAATAGAATGCTTGTTTCCCGGGAAAATATCAATAATGCAATAAATCAAGGTTGTCACTTTTTATTTATGGCAGGCCATGGATATCCGCAAGCATGGGGAACTCATCCACCATCCGTTTTTGGAAAGATTTGGTTGCCCGGACCTATCTTTGATCCATTACTTTACCGAGTTGAAGATGTGAAACAGTTATCTAATCAAGAGAAGTTACCTGTTGCTGTGATCAGTGCCTGTTCTTGTGGAGATTTCAATGATACCGCAGATCCTATTGCTTGGACATTCGTTGAGCATGAGCACGGTGGATCTATCGCAAGTTTTGCATGTAGTACTCTTGGAACCTTGTTACCAACAACGTTAAGTGAAAAAACATTGAATGGAAAACTTGCACTTGGTGTGTTCAATGCATATAACGATGGTAACAAGCATGTTGGTGATTTATGGGTTGAAAGTATTACTAGATATGTAAATGATCCTGTTGCCATGGATCTTGGTTCATTCGGCGGGGTGTTTTGGTTAAATCAATTTAATTTAGAGGAATGGATTCTGTTTGGAGACCCAACATTAGAAATAAACGGCAATTATCAAATGAATTCTAGTCAGCCTAACAAATTAAGAAATCTTTTTTAAGGATGGAATGTAGGACATAATTAATCAGCTAACCAATACAAATTATGCCAAACCCCGGTAAGAATATTAGCCGTATTCACCCGATCAGGTCTTTTTGTCCCATTTGCGGAAGGAGGGAAAAAATTATGAAGCATATGTATTTTTCTCATTCAACATTTTTTTTGCACTTTCTCAAATTAATCTTTGATTTTTTTATGTAAATTACCTTCATTCTATTTGAAAATATTTTTTTTATGCAGATAAACAATTAACACCTTTTCTCCGTTTTTGAGGTTAGCGTAATTTCTTCGAGAAACGGTTGTTTTTTCCTTGATTCTATTAATAATTCAATCTTTAACAGAGGGATGATTGGGGCATACATTTTGATCTGATTTCAACTAAATTCAATAATCCAAATTTTTGAAGAAATGATTATGCCAATTGTCCTTGTTTAATCCTGTCTGAAGGAAATCGCTAGATTTTCCTACCTAAATTTGGAGAAGAGCTCAACTTAATAATTGTTTTTAAAAAAAGCTGGAGAAATAAATTTGAAATGATTTCTATAAAAAAATTGAAAGTTGCAATCCTATGAGCAGTGCATTGATCCTTATTAAACTCATTTTTTTATAACTCCAAATCAAAATATACAGTATCATCCAACACTTTTACATAAATTACTTAGAAAGGCAAAATATTATCTTTAGCATAGAACAACGATGTTTACTATCAAATCTCTTAAGCCTAATTCTTCATTCTATGGAGGGTTCTTATTTAATAAATCATAAAAATTGAATGTATGGACATCGTTATGATATGCTTCCTCACCTTCCTGAGCAAAACAAATTGAAAGATCACCTGTTTCCAAGCAGCCCACCCATTGACGTGCAGTATCACTGGTATTCGTGAATAACAGACGAAACATCAAATTTGTTTTCCCTAAATAAACGTCTCTAAGAAGCATTAATGCACTTCCTGATCTTAATGTACCGTATTGTTCTTCGATTTCTTCGCTAATCCCTTTATACTGAATCCAATTAATATATGTAAATTCTATTCGTAGAATCATTCTTAGGTATCCATTAAGTCCACTAGGATCATAATATGTTCGTTGTAACTCTGCCATCATTGGGTTAATATAACAATTACCACGCCTCACTACGTGTTTAATCTCCCAAAAGGGTTCCGTTGATTCAACAGCATCATACCACGTATTAGTATAAGCAAAATTAGCAGATTGTTCAAGTGCAAATCCAATTGGTATATCTCCATCAGAAACTATGAAATTCCAACAACATGTTCTATTTGAATTCATAATATCAACAGCTTCAAAACCATTATCTGCAAAATCAAGAACCATTCTCATTCGATACCCAGCGTTTATCCCATTAAATGTCGTATCATCACCAATAATTGTTAGCTCACTCACACCCACACTATTTTCATTAAACCCACCAATTACAACAATATCACCCGAAAAAATAGGTGCAATAGAAGCATATGCATCGTCGGGATTCCTTATAATGATCACCTGATTTTCATAAAGAAACGTATCAGTTTTTATATCCTTAACCTGATTCATTCCATCAACACTTCTCATATGTAATAGTCTACCTGTTGCTGTTGCACCACCCCATAACGAAGCTCCCCAACAAGAAAACAAGTGATTAAACACACCCATCCAAGTGTTAAGTACAGCAATATCTTCATACGAAAGATCTGCACCATCAGCCATTCCTTGTATTTCCTGATCATATACTTTGGGTATGTGATACTTTTGAACATTCCATACGTCTAGCACATCATCATATGTCCATCCTTGTTGATCATATAAACTCAAAAACGCCCGTAAGTTTTCTTGAATTTCCTCCTTTAAAAGATAACCATGTTGATACCCCATTTCGTAATATGAGCCTGAAACATGAAGAATAGTAACACCATCAATTTCTTCGATCCATCCACCATCAAGTGGGGTATTAATGTAATTAGCTTCAATTACTACGGGTATAATCGTACTAGCTAGAATCGTGCATGTAAAAATACAAAACAATTTTCTTCTCATTCAGGCAGTCTCCTAATTTGCACCTCTTTTAAGACACAGGATGTAAATAATATAATATTTCCCGATCTATATTAATATATTTGCTAGAAAAAAGATTTTATTAAAAAAGA
>JAGXLH010000032.1 GCA_018334795.1 Thermoplasmatota archaeon | reverse complement strand
GAAGAAATAACCTTCCTCCACTTGAAAAATTACAAGCAAAAATTGAGTCTCGACAATATTGGGATACCTATCATAGCGTGATGAATTATCATAAATTTGGTTTATATGTTCTTGATTATTCTGATGGAACTCATGGGAAACATGATTCAAATGACTGGGAACAAATCGATCTAACCTTTTTCCAAAAACCTTTTGATTATACATATGGCGTTGGAGACAGTTAGTGTTTTACAATAATTTAAGATAATTATGTTTGAGTTGATGTATCGTCCTTTACTTTTAAGGGAGCGGAATCAGACAAACTAAAATAACTAATGATTTCAAAGATTCTTGCAATCAATATGATTAGAAAACCAACGATAATGATAATGGTTGCAGTTCCATTTAGATATAATGTTCCGGTTGTTTTAAATGTTTCAACATTTGTTTGCTCGGCGATTTCATTATAACTTTTTCTCAAATAAATTGCTCCTAAAAAAGAAGGATCCACATGATTATTAATGCAAGAATACATCCACTTAACAATGGTTGAATGTATGAAAAAATTTCAGAAGGATGAGTTGGATTCATGCTTTCGAGTGTAGTGAAAAATGATATGCCACCGACATTTCCAATAGTTGTAATCATTACAATGATGATACTTCCGATGGCAAGTATTCCAAAAATGAAATTGATAAGAAAATTAGAAAAAATTTATTGTTCATTTACTATTTCTGATATATTTTTGACAGCAATAAATTGCAATATTAATCCAACAATTGATACGAAAAATCCAATTTGTGGAATGGGTGCACCGGCTAAGAGAAGTACGGTTCCAATTCCATCAATCATTTTTGCTTCTGATAATGATATTTAACAATGCATGTAATATTTTAAATCAACATCTGAAACTTCTGAAAGATAATCATTTAGTTCCTTTCGTTTTCGTTCAACATATAAATTAATGAGCTCTTCACCCATCGCTTTCTTTAAGAATGAATCTTGATCTAGTTCTTGTAATGATTCAAGGAGAGTTGCAGGTAGTTTTTTGATATTTGCTGATTGAAGTTCTTTTTCAGACATTTCGTAAATATTTTGCTCAATTGGATCATAGGTATACTTCTTTTTAATTCCATCTAATCCGGCATGAATTAATGCAGAATAAAATAAGTAGGGGTTTGCTGATGGGTCGGCATTTCTTACTTCAACATCAATATTTTTTTTCGCTGCGATTCTGATAAGACTACTTCGATTATGTTGTCCCCATGCTATGTATAATGGTGCCTCAAAATGAGGAATTAATCGTTTATATGAATTCACTGTTGGGTTTGCAAAAGCAGCAATACTTTTTGCGTGATGTAGGATGCCACCAATAAAGTGAAAAGCATCTTCGCTTAGATAATAGTTATTTGTTTTGTCAAGGAAAGCATTCTTCTCATTCTTAAGAAGTTTTATATGAGCATGCATACCATTACCAGCTTCGTCAGCAAACAGTTTTGGAATAAAGGTTACTTGAAGGTTGTTAACAGATGCGATATCTCTTGAAAGATATTTGAAATACATACAAAAATCAGCTGCAGCAACTGCAGATAATGGTTTTATTTCAATTTCATGTTGATATCGTCCGTTTTCATGATGGTGATATTTAACATTTATGTTACTTTTTAATAACAATTCTGATACGGTTTTTCTGAATTCTTTTACATCATCTAGCGGCGGAGGAGCAAAATATCCTTGACTTGCAAGTGGTTCATAATGATTTTTTTCTTGATTGGAAAGAACAAAAAATTCCATTTCTGGAGAAATAATAACATCATCAAATCCTTGTTTTTTTGCTGTTTCAACCGCTTTTTTTAAAACATATCTAGGATCAACCACAGATGGTTTATTATTCGTGTTATGAATATCAGCAAGAATACGTGCCTCGTTAGTTTCATGAGGTAACACTAAAAAAGTTTCAGGGTCTGGAACTGCTAACATATCTGATTTTTCAACATGTTTTAAACCTACTGATGATCCATCAAAACCAGTTCCTTGATTGAGAACGTCATCCTCTATAAATTGATTTGCAGGGATATGAACAGCTCGAAGACCTCCAAAAAGATCTGTGAAATGAAGTTGAATCCAGGTGATATTATGATCTTTAATTGCTTTAGTGAGTGTTTCTTTGTTCATCAGATGATGATATACATGGTTCTTTAAAAGAGTTTACGTGAAAATCCGTCTATTTTTTTTGAATTTTATTCAAAATAGTAGATGTATTAAATGAGTTCAATGAAAACTTTTAATATGGATAACTCTATAATATTTATATAAATTATTTGTAACATTTAACTAAGGCCATGAATCTAAATGCATATCGGCTTAGGGGACTGATTAAATGGAATATAAAAATAAAAAAGTTTTACTTAGTATTTTATCTGTTTTGTCCATACTCGTAATTAATTTCAATGTTATTGGCATTTCAACTCAAAATACTAATTCAGATTTTGATCCTTTAACGAATATTCAAGTTACATTTTCTTTAGATAAAATTCGATCGCTTGAAAAAGATGATAATCATCTGAATGTTAAAGAATATATTGATAAACACACGGATCCTGATTTTTACTTGAAAGTATGGATCAATGATGAGTTACATGAAAGTCAAGTTTGGAGGAATACTAAATATATTTATAATCCTGAATGGCAGGTTACTACTGATGTTCCTGATGATGAAGAACTCGTTGATATTAAAATTCAAGTGTGGGATTGGGAATTAGGTATTGATAAAATATGTGATATTAGTGGTGACACCTCGCTATTTAAAGATGCTTATGATGTAGAATTAACGTATAGTATAAAATATGGTGTATGGTGGGGCGATGATTGCACTAGTATCTCAGAACCAATTAGTTTAGATCCCAGTGGATATGGAAGGTTAAATGGCTGTGATGATGGAAGTATTTACGAGCGAGATAGGGATGTTGAATTGTGGTTTAGTATATCTCAAACTGATCCTGACGGTGATGGTGTGCCTTACTGGCTTGAAGTAAATGAGTTTGGCACTAACCCTGAAGTTGATGATTCGGATCGTGATGATGACAATGATGGCATCCCCTTATCTTGGGAATATTTCTGGGGCCATAGAGAGTATTATGATTGGAATTCAAAGACTTATTATCATGAATGGGTTTATGATCCATTTGAGTGGAATGATCATTATAATTTAGATCCAGATAATGATGGATTAACAAACTATGAAGAATATCTCACTTGGCAATGGGGTTCAGATCCATTTAGAAAAGATTTATTTGTTGAACTTGACCATATGGCGGATAGTCCTAATGGTGAAGAAAGTAATCTTCCTGAAGGATCAAAAGAACTGTTACGAACTGCGTATAACCGACAAAATATAGTATATCATCTTGATGATGGATGCATGGGTGGAAGTGACATCATTCCTTTTGATGAAACTAGCAGTTATCATGAACTTCAAGGATATTATCAAGATTATTTTTTACATAACGATGAAAATAATTGGAGAAAGGGAGTATTTCATTATGGTCTTGTTGTTTATGAAGCTGAACATGGACCAGGATTTGTATTTCGGCGAAATGCTTACCAAATATCTAGTGTGGGGATGGAGAAAAAAGTAAAACTTCCCTGGAGTGACCGGGAGATTGTGTATGCAAGTGCTTACATGCATGAATGTGGGCATTCATTAGGAATCTTTCATGGTAACACTCCTGGTTGTGATGATCAAGTAGGAAAATATCCTTGGCAACTGAATTGGTGGAAATGGATTCCGTATAAAAGTGTAATGAACTATGGATATATGTATCGAATCGTAGATTATTCTGATGGCAGTAGAGGTAAAAACGATTTTGATGATTGGAACCGACTTGATTTAAAGTTTTTTCAGTCTTAATCTTTTATAAATATTTGGTCCAAAACTTAATTATTGGGGTTAAAGTGGTAAATAGAAACATTAAAAGCATCTAAAAACAATACGATATGTGATGCTGATAACCATGGATGAGTCATATCAATCTCAAAAACAAACCTTGAACCCATTACTCATTCTTCCTAAGTTATTTCTTATTATCTCTATCGTTCTCCTCATGTGGATTGTGATTGTTCTTAGTGGCGTATCTGTTCTTGAACTTGATCCTGATTGGGCTGGGTTGTCACTGAGTTCTTGGTTGCTTGTTATATCTATTTTGTTTGGCGCTTTTATTATCATTGACATTTTAATGTATGTATCTCCTCAACTGTTTACAAAACAGAATATTCAAAAGTTTACTACTGCGGATTCATCTACTGAATATTTAGATGGAAAAAAAGTTTATGAATATACGTTTCCAAAGAATAGAAAAGGTGGTATCTTCAGTAAAACATACGTTCAAATTGATAGTAATTCACTGGTCAGGATTCGAAATCAAATGATTCCAGCTGAAAAACTATGGCCTGAGGAAAAACAAGAAAATAACGAAAATGAAAAGGAAAAAGAAGAATAATTTTTATTTTTTAGATATCATTCCAAGTTGTCCAAGTTTTTCGGGAAGATACGTATCAGTCACATAATCTAACCCGTATTTTGCAAGAGCTTGTTGTTCTGATTTCTTCCCATTTTTTATTTGCAGTTTAATTTCATGTTTCCAAAAAGTATCCTGAAACCGAGGATCTGATAATTCACTTTTCAATGATTTAATATCTTCTTTGGTTAAATCATCCGTTGGCAGATCATAATTTTCAATATCTGATGGTGTAACACCAAGATATGAAGATGATGGCGTTGCCAAATATTCAGAAATATGAGCGGTTTTAATAGCGCCATACGCAACACTAGCAAAAATACGAAAACTCCAAGGATCACAATCTGTGAATACCACCACAGGAACCTTATATTCACTATTCAATCGTTGGATGAACCGGCGGGTAGATCGGGCAGGTTGTCCCTTTAAATGAACGAGTAACGCATTATAATCCTCATCAAAATGATTTTCAACTAATCGATCAAACATACCACCAGTTTCAATAGCAATAATAAAATCAACATCAACGTCTTTAAACGCGATCTTTTCTGGTTCTACATTGTAAGGAATCGAATAACCCGAATCACCAACATCATCTTGGCAATGAATAGTTTGTTTCCTATTATTCCGAGTGATTTCTTCAATAGAAATATTTCCAATAACCCTCGCTCCATCTTCCTCAGGTCTTAATTTAAAATCTTCTCGGAGAAGACTAGTAACCACTTCTAAATCCTCAGCTAAAAGATTTGATTCATTCTGAGAATGAAACTTACCAAGATCCCATCCCTCAGAAATATAATACATCTCTCTTAAAGTACTGGATTTTTTGATTTTTATCATTTCTTTAATGAAATCCACCATATACATGGTTCGAAGCAGCATATATGCACCATCAAGTGATTTCGCGCTTCGTTGAATCCGATTCTTCCCATATTTCCACACGTTTAATCGTTCATCAAATAAAATATTAGATTTAGATCGTGTAGGAAGTTGCAATGACGGAATTTCTTGTTGCTTGAAATCATCATAAATCTTTGCAGCGATTTCATCAATTTTTTTAATAACCGGTGCATAATCTTTCTTTTTAATGATTAATCACCTTCCCATTTATCCGCACCAATAACATACCCGGGATTAATGTTTTTAATATACAAATCATTTTCATCAAAATCTCCTTTTTCAAGACCTGCAAGTTCAAACATTACATCTACTTTTGAAGCAGGAGGAATAGATTCAAGATTCCATTTAATATACTGATTTGTTTTCTTCACTGGTTTAGGTTCAACCTTTTGAATAATTGCATCCTCTGGAATAATGGCATATAAAGAAAATTTTTGTGGTTTTTGTTTATAGTTAACAACCTTAATCGAACTTTTAGTTAGCACCGTTTCTACAGGATTATTTGGATCATGTTGAAGAAGTGTTGTTTGTTGAATCACGGGTTTCTTCATTTTTTCATATTCAATTAAATCCTCAATCCAGACAACATCCATAATCTTAGTTATCACTGCGTCAAGTGAGGGAACTGGTTTGTCAATCATCGTTGAGGATTTTTTTGCTATTTCAGGGAGAATCTTACTGATCAACAAGAATTTGTCCCGAGTTTTTTTCCGACGAACTTTTTTACGGATATGACGTTGCACGTTTCGAGCACAATTCCTCAATGCCAGTTTAATTTCATTTTCAATTTCTTCAACATCAGCGACTGCTTCTTTACTTTCTGAAGTAAACGGTATTTGAGTACTTGCTACATGCACGAGAATTATCGCGGGTCCACGAGGTACACCTTTTCCAGATTTCTGATCAAGTCCATATCTTCGCCAATCAATAGAAGAAATTGCTTGTGTGGTAACACAACCACCTTGTTGATATAACAATGGTACACGATTTGCAAACCGCATGATACGTACAGGTTCATCCTTTGGAAGATTACCACCATAAACTAAACCTACTTCAACCTGAAATGGATTGCCTGCATAAGCCGATGCAGGCCGTGTTGCAGTCATAATAAATTCTGGTGAAATCTCCTCGGTTTCATGTTTTAAACTACGCCTGATCAATGTTTCTCCAATTGGAGCTAAACAATCGGTGGGGGGAGCCATGATTTTAACTTTTTTAAACGCTTTATGCAACTGACGAAATTGATGACGAGATAATTTGTTCACTTGTAAATCAGGGTCTAATTCAGCTTTTTCACACACGGCTCTAGTGGTACGAGCACCCATACTACTAAATTCATTTTTCAAAAATGATGATAACTTCCGTGATTTTGTATGTTTAGAAATCTTGATTAACGTTCCAAGTTCAATTCCGTATGGGTGCGGTTTAATCTCCTCACTTTTCTTAGGAAGTACATCGGTAGTCCGATCAAACTCATGAATTGTTCCATCAGTTTCTGTGAACACAATACGAGCATGAGGATTTACAATTGAAGTATTCCGTAAATAATCATAAATGTAACGTTTCCCACGCTTATAATCAGCTTGAATGGGAACTTGAATAATTGTCCCATTTGGTTTTTCCCAATGAGTAATATTTCGACTAATCACCTCAGCTCTATTTCTATTAGTGTTAATCGCAAGTTCCATAACCACTGCAGGACGATCTTCAGCGATTTTAGATGTTACCTTTGCATGCTTCCCGGTAGTTAATTGACCATATAAAACGACTGCAGAAATTCCTATTCCTTGCTGTCCTCGACTTTGTCTAATTGCATGAAAACGAGATCCATACAATAATCGACCAAAAATATGTTTGATTTGTTTTTTAACAATACCTGGTCCATTATCCTCTACAGATATAATACATTCATTTTCATCTTCATGATTGGATATAGACACATGAATTGTTGGAAGAATATTTACTTCTTCACAAGCATCAAGTGCATTATCCACTGCTTCTTTCACACTGGTTACTAGTGCTCTGGTTGGATTTCCAAAACCAAGAATATGTTTATTTCGTTCGAAAAATTCTGCAACAGAAATTTCCTTTTGTTTTTTTGCTAAATCATGAGCAGTTATCTTAGGCATAGTCAACGACACCTTTTAATCATAAGTTGGAGGTAATATTTCCATCCCATTACTTGTATCAAAAAGATAATTATAAACATATGCCTTCAAGAAAAACAAAAATTGCATTATCCTCACACTATCAAAACAAAAAAAATTGAAAAAAGGTAAAGATTTTAAAAATCGTTTTATCTGAATTTAAGCGATGGTCACATCATCACATAAATACACATTTTGAATTGCATTCAAAAGTTTTATTCCTTCGTCCATTGGTCGTTGAAACGCTTTTCTTCCAGAAATTAGTCCTGTACCACCAGCTCGTTTGTTAATAACTGCGGTACGAACGGCTTGTTGAAAATCATTTTCTCCAGAAGCCCCACCTGAATTAATCAATCCTGATCGACCATTATAACTATTAAGAATTTGATACCGGGTTAAATCAATTGGGTGATCTGAAGATAGTTCAGTATACGCACGAGGATCAAATTTTCCATATTTTTCATGTTTATTTATTACGTCATAACCACCGTTAATGGTAGGTTGTTTTTGTTTGACAATATCTGCTTGGATAGTTACACCAAGATGATTTGCTTGTCCCGTTAAATCTGCTGATGAATGATAATTTCTATCTTCTATGTTATATGCGCTGTTTCGTAGGTAACACCAGAGAACTGTTGCCATACCTAGTTCATGGGCTTTTTGAAAAGCTTTACTTACTTCAATGATTTGTCTATCTGATTCTTCTGATCCAAAATAGATAGTTGCGCCGACTGCAGCCGCGCCTAGGTTCCATGCTTGTTTTACTGAAGCAAACATAATTTGGTCATAATGATTTGGATATGTCATAAGTTCATTATGATTTAACTTAACGATAAATGGTATTTTATGAGCATATTTCCTTGAAATTGAGCCAAGTACACCAAGTGTACTAGCCACACCATTGCATCCACCTTTCATTGCTAATTTAATGATGTTTTCAGGATCAAAATATGCTGGATTTGGAGTAAATGATGCCATCGCGGAATGTTCAATTCCTTGATCCACTGGTAAAATTGAAACATATCCTGTGCCACGTAAGCGACCATGATTAAAAAGTGATGATAAATTCCTGAGAACTTGTTCGTTTCTATCTGAGTCCGTATAAACACGATCTATAAAATCAGGGCCTGGTAAGTACAAGTGTTCTTTTGGAATTTTGTTGCTTTCATGATTGAGCAACCAGTCGGATTCTTCTCCCAAATATTTTCGAATAGTATCTATATCAGCTCGTTGTGATGGTTCAACCTGTTTAAGATTTTGCATAAGATTTCATCTCTCCTCAACGTAATAATCAAGTGATACGTTCCATGGTTAAAAGTATTTCCTTTTGCATCATATGATTTAAAAAGGAAAAATGAACGGGATTAGTCTTACCTTTTTTTAAAATCCCTTTGATTCATATCGTTGGCTGAGCACATTGACCATGTCCTCAGTCATCTTAGCTAAATCAAAATCTGGATTCCAACCCCATTCTTTTTGTGCTGCAGAATCATCAATTGTCTGTGGCCAGGATTCAGCGATTTTTTGTCTGAAGTCAGGCTTATATTCACATTTAAATTCAGGAATATGTTTTTTGATTTCATGAGCAAGATCTTCAGCAGAAAAACTCATCGCGGTAACATTGAAATCGCAATGATGTTTGAGTTTACTTGGATCTGCTTCCATGAGATCAATGGTTGCTTTGATGCAATCTGGCATATACATCATAGGAAGCATAGTGTCTTTTTTTACAAAACAAGTATATTTTTTGTTTTTTATTGCCTCATAAAAGATTTCCACTGCGTAATCTGTAGTACCTCCGCCAGGAAGTGTTTCATTACTAATGATTCCCGGATACCTCATTCCTCGAATATCAATACCATATTTTTTTGCGTAATAATCCCCCAGTAATTCACCAGAAACTTTAGTTACTCCATACATGGTAGTTGGTTTTAGCACAGTTTCTTGTGGCGTGTTTTGTTTTGGGGTTTCAGGTCCAAAAACAGCAATTGAACTAGGAACAAAGATTCTTGTTAATTGATGCTCAATTGCTAAATCTAAAATGTTGTATAATCCATTCATGTTCACATTCCAACACAATTGTGGATGGTCTTCTCCAACTGCTGAGAGAATAGCGGCCATGTTATAGATGGTGTCAATATCATATTTTTCAATCATTTCTTCAATGGTTTCTTTTTTGGTAACATCGATATATTCAAAAGGTCCTGAGTTAAGAACGGTTTCACTTGGCTTAGTTTTTCTTCCAGTTGCTACGACGTTGTCATTACCATATTTCTCACGGAGTGCCATTGTTAGTTCTGATCCTATTTGGCCTGCTGCGCCTGTGATTAGTATTCGTTTCATTGTTTTTTGACTCATTGAACTTTCAATCTCCTTATGATATTCTTGTCGAGTTGTATTCATAGATAGTATACATATTTTACTGTTGAAAAAGGAATATTTTTATGATTTTTTTTCTAAATAAATTTCAAAATCGTAAATATTCGATGATTTGTGATTTGTTTTTTAACGTTTCTTTAAAGGATCCATAGGTAATAGTTCCAGAAACATTGACATGGTATCGCCAATAGTTGATAATAAAAATCTTATCGTAATGAATATCTATTGTGTTCATTGTTAGTTTTCCAGATACGGGGGGTTGTGATGATGTGTTTTGTTGGTTGAAGATAAGCTTAAATGATTGTGGAATTAAAAAATTATTATATTTTTTGTAATTTTTTGTTTTAAGTTTAATTTCATTTGGATGTATGCTAGTGAAAAACGGAGGTTCATTATTTTCTAAATATGGTTTGTTTACCACAGTGATGAGGTCTTGTTTTGTTTTTGAAATAATGGTGTTTGCCCAGGTGACGTGTAATTTTTCAGCGGTTATACGACCCCAATACCATCCAAAGTTTTGAATAACTGTTGTTGGTGAATATCCCCAATTATGATCATGATACCCGCTTCCTTTTACCTTTTCAGTTTTTCCTTCAAATGAAATGGTACCTGTTACGTTAGCTTTGGGAAGTGGTACTGTCCAGCAAGTAGAGTCTGTTTCTATTTTCCATCCGTCTGATAGGCTTGTGAAAATAAGATTAATGAAAACATCTTCGATTGAAAGATTAATGGTATACATCCAAGGTTTATTTTGGTTTTTTTTATCAATATTTAAAGAAACAACTTTTTTACCATTTATGATAATAATTGGTTTTTCCTTATCAATTATGATATTAGATAAGAAGAATCTATGAATCTTTTCTTTAATGAGAGTTCCATGTTTATACAGATTAATGCGGGCTTGTAACACACCAATTTCACGTATATGATATAAACGAAATCCAATATGAGCACTTAATCCATTTTCAAAAACCGCATCAAAATACCACCACTCAATATCTAAAATATACTTAGATCCGTGAAATGCATCATCCTTTGGAAGAATCTTTTGGGCAGGCAAATATCTAACAGAAGGCAATTTTTGTTCATTCATAATTTATCATCAAATAAAGTTACATAATTTTTTTTTATTCGATATTTTTAAATGTGATCTCGTTTTCATGACTAGTCAATATGATTCGAGAGTATTTGAAATTAGCCAGATCTTTTAATGCAGTATTAACTGGAATCTCACCGGTTATGGGTGCAATTGCAATGCAACAATACAATATTTTAATTTTACTTATTTTATTTCTGATTGGTTTTTTTGGTCATACATTTGGATTTGTATTTAATGATATCATTGACTATAAAATCGATAAAACATCTAAAGAAATTAGTGATCGTCCCTTAATCAGTGGAACCATTTCTCTAAAAAATGCTTGGATTTTCGCTCTGTTTTGTATCCTTCTAGCCTTTTTTATAGCAGTTGGCCTTTCATATATTTCATCCAATTATTTTCCATTGATCATCCTTGCTGCTTCAGCATCATGTATTATTTTGTATGATTTAATCAGTAAAAAATTTCCATTCATGGATATTCTTGTCGCACTTGGAATTTTCTTCTTCATCTTGTATGGTGCTTCCACACAAGTTCAACATTTATCGGATATAACACTTCTTGCATGGTTCGTATGCATACTTGGTTCAATACAAGTGTTGTTCATGCAGATTGTCGCTGGAGGATTAAAAGATATAGAAAATGATTATCAAAGTGGAGCAAACACCGCAGCAGTGAAATTAGGCGTTCGTGTAAAAAATAAAAGATTATACTCATCTAAATCATTTCAACTGCTAGCATTCACTATTCAAATCATAGATATAATCCTTATTTTCACTCCTTTTTTCATTATAGAAATGTTCACCAAGTCTCTTTTCTTAACTATGTTTCAGTTGTTAACGCTTGGAGTCATTAGTGGAATGATGCTTTTTTTATCCCATCAACTGATGAATATGGGAACGTTTAATCGAAAAAAAGCACGAACCATTATTGGCAGTCATTACATGATTAATTTTGCTTTGGTTCCAATACTGCTTATGACGCTTAATCCATGGGCAGGAATTCTTGTATTCTTCCCTGCATTAGGCTTTATTCTGTCAAATCTTATTTTGCATGGTACCCTGTTACAACCAAAAACCATGTAAAAAAAGAAAAAACTCAAATACCTCAGTTTTTTTCAATACCTTCATGGGAAAAATTGCTGATTACCTTGTTCTTTTACGATTCCCTGGTTTAGGCGGACTTGCCATCCCACCAGTTATCGCAGCGATGACCGTAGAAACTTTTGATTTAGTAACTCTTTCACTTCTATTTTTACTTGGTGCGTATTCATCTATTTTTGGTTTTGTATTAAATGATTACGTTGATATTGAAGTTGATAAACAATCAAAAGAATTAAAAGATCGACCATTAGTCAGCGGGTCAATTTCCCAACAAGCTGCCTTATGGATCTGTTTTACTATGATCATGCTAACGTTTGTGACCTTTTTCATTTTATTTTATGGTGAAACCATCACCGCACTTCGATTTAGTTCAGTACTATTTATTTTGATCGCTTGGATTCTTGGAAGTATCTATGATGTCTATGGAAAAAAAATATTTGCTTCAGATATCCTTGTAGCACTTTCTGTTGCATTCATTTTTTTGATAGGTGCATTTGCTTTGAACAAAGAACCAACATTGTTCACATGGATTATTTTTGTTTTAACTTTTAATAATCTCTTTCACATGAATGCTATTGAAGGAGGTATCAAAGATGCAGATCATGATGTAATCATGAATGTAAACAATATAGCACTTCGCTTTGGAGTAAGCGTAAATCAAGACCGATTGTTCATTCCATTATCCTTTAAAATTCTATCAATGAGTGTAAGACTTAGTTCGATACTTCTTTTATTTGTTCCTTTTGTTTTCTTTGATAAACCATTTTATTCATGGCAACTTCTCATTTTAGGAATTGCTTCAGCAGGAGTCTTATTTTTCAGTCTGAAATTACTAACGTTAAAACAATTTGATCGAGGTAAAATACGGAAATATATCAGCATTCAATCATTTTTAAGGTATTCCTTAGTTCCATTAATGCTTCTATCACTTATTGATGTGATTCCTGCGTTGATTCTAATTTTCCTTCCAATTATTTGGTATCTTGTTTTTACTCCGTTGACCGGAGTTAAATTATTACAACCTCGGATGTAGAAAAACTATGCAACAGGTAAACAAAAAAAGAATTTGTATCATAGGTGCAGGTATTGCAGGTCTTACCGCTGCAGCACTTCTTTCAAAAAAAGGATACCTGGTCACTGTTTATGAAAAAGAACCCGTTCTTGGCGGGAGAGCATTATCAGTTTCTGCAGATTCATTAACTAAGATGGAATATACTCGTTTATTGTCAGATTATCATTCATTCATCGCATTTTCCAATCCTGATTTACAAACCATCATTGATCAACGTTTATTAGATGGTTATTTGCTTGATCTTGGATATCATGCAATTGGTGGCGGAGTGCTTTCTAATCTTAATGAGGTGCTCAAAAAGTTTGATGAACATGTCGATTTTTTAGAATCCTATGTTGGATTCATAGATGAGGAGGGGTACCAGTTTCCGTTTTTATCAAAAATGGATAAATTAAAAATTCTACCTAATATCCTTCGGTTGCTTTTTGCTAGTGAAAAAACACTCAAAAAGCTTGATGATGTTTCAATAACAGAAACCATCAAACGATATGGAAAAGGAAACATGAAACTTATCCTTGAAATTTTTTCCAGATCGATTACTACAGTTAACAATCTTGATCGGGTTTCTACTGGAGAAATGTTTCGAGCTCAACGAAATTTATATCGTGGATCAAAACCCGTTGGTTATCCAAAAGGAGGATTGGGCGTTATTCATGAGAAATTATCTGATATTATTAAAACGTATGGTGGTTCTATCCGATTGAATACTGCTGTTGATCGTATCAATATAAATCAAGGTAAAGCGGTAAGTGTTCGGATAGAAGATGATGTTGTTTTCTATGATTACATTATTTATTCTGGATTATTACAATCTCTTTTCAATTATTCGGATGAATCCGCATTTCCGAAATCATATGTTAGAACAATAAAAAATCTTACGGGTACTGGAAGTCTCAGTGGCTATTATTCACTTTCAGATGTTCCTAATGAATTAATTGGAAAAACATTTCATTTCATTGAGCGAAATGCGGGAGTTGATGGTAATGATGCTGTGGGAATGATTGATTTTATGGCGGCTGCACCTGAAGCATCTATTAGTCCAAGTCAGGAAAAACTGGTACAGGCCTACATTATTTGCACGCCTGAAGAAGCGAAACAAAAGAAGGTGTTGCAAAGATTACGACAAATTCTTGATAAAAATTTAGCCCGGCTTATTCCGGATTATGATCAAAAATTGAATTGGGCTTTGTATCCATCAGTTTGGCATCTGGATGGTGTTGCGAAAACGATTGATAATTCCAAACCATCGATTGAAACACCAATACAAAATTTGTATGTGATTGGAGATGGTGTAAAAGCAATGGGAATTGGTTTTAATTGTGCATTAAATTCAGCTCGATTACTAGCAAATCAGTTCTGATACTGGACTAAGTATTAATTCTTCTTCTTTTTCTTTTGGACTGGGTAGAATTTGATAAATCCCATACGCGTAGTCACGTTCGTCATATGATTTTTTTTCTCGTTTAACTTTTTTTAATATTTTCTTCCATGGAATAGGGGTATGTAGTTTATTCATTTTTACTGAAAAATCAATCTCCTCAGAGTAATCTTTAAGCATCATACATCTCTCACTTCAACAAAATATATTGGATTTTCTATATAAATCTTTTTAAATTTATTAATTTT
>JAGXLH010000148.1:2334-3957 GCA_018334795.1 Thermoplasmatota archaeon | reverse complement strand
CAATCTGGTCTAATTATTTATTTTATTCCTTTTCAAGTATTATTTATCTTTTAAGAACGTCACAAGTTTTTCAAGTGACTTAGCTCGATGAGATACTTTATTTTTTTCGTTTGTTTCAAGTTCTGCAAATGTTTTATCAAAACCAGTTGGTTTGAATATTGGATCGTAACCAAATCCTTTGCTTCCTTGTTTCTTTTTTGTAATAATTCCTTCACATGTACCAACGAACAATTGAATATCTCCTTGAGTCGTGCCATATGCAAAAACAGATTTGAACTGAGCAGTTCTCTTTTCATTGGTAACATCCTTCATTAATCTTAAAATCCCATCAAGACCAAGCGTAAAATAAACATATGATGAATACACACCAGGAAATCCTTTTAGTGCATCGATAAAGATTCCTGCATCTTCTAAAATAAAAGGATGATCAATTTTTTTTTGGTGAAAATGTTTTACACCAAATCTAGCAACTTCTTCAAGTGTTTCCGTTTGAATTTCAGGATATCCATAATCTTTTTGAATAATGTTATAATCAAATGGTTTTAATTTTTCTGTTGCTTCATGAACTTTTCCGTTGTTACTCGTAATGAAATACAGGTTTTTCATCTGTATCGACCTCGTTTAACGATATCATCAATTTTTTGTTTTACTAATACAGCGTTTTCATTATATGTTTTAGTGTATGCGTTTAATACATACGTAAAAAAAGTTGAATGAAGTGAATGTGTAGATTCTAATGCTTCCATAAACAAATGTAGGTCCACACCTCTGGATTCTATTTCAGTGGAAATTTCACTAAGTCCAAAATCGATGAAATAGACATGATTTTTAGATAATATCATATTGGATGTGGTTAAATCACCATGAATGATTTCAGCGTTATGAAGCAATCCAATTTGAACTCCTATTTGTTGGCAAAGTTTCTTTCGTTGTACTGAAGTAATTGAATCAAAAATATCTTTTATTCGTTTTCCTTTTACATATTCAAACGTAATTGCGCCTTGCTTTAAATCTACATCATAGATAAGAGGGACAGATACACCATGTGAGCGTGCTAATGCCATTACTTTTGCTTCTTGTTTGGTTCGACTGTGAATCAGTACCTGATCTATTTCTTTTATTCGGTATCGTTTATGTACCCGTTTTTTGACTATTGCATCATAGCCTAAATACGTGGATTTTATGATTTTTGCTTCTGCTCCTTGATATAGTATTTCTTGATCAGTCACGCCAGGTCACCTCTACCATATCTGTTCGAAATCGTTGATCAATGATGGTTTCATCAATATCCATACTCGTGCCACTATTATGCATTAGATAGCCTAACCAGGCAATCATTGCTCCGTTATCAATACAAAGATCTTTTCGAGGAACAAAAAAAGATGCATTTCGATCCTTGGCCATAATATGTACCATGTCTCGTAATCGTTGATTAGCAGCTACTCCGCCACCTAAAAGCACTTGATTTTTTTCGGTATGAGCCATTGCTCTTTCGGTGATCTCAGTTAATGCAGCAAACGTGGTTTCTTGAAGTGAATAACAAATATCTTCGATTGGTTTTTTCTTTTGAGCATACTGTTGTGCACAAGTCAGCAATCCTGAAAACGCAATATCCATTCCTTT
>JAGXLH010000148.1:0-1656 GCA_018334795.1 Thermoplasmatota archaeon | reverse complement strand
TATACTGAGAGTTTACAAAATCAAAATATCGATGCAGCAAAAAAAACATTGCATCTTCACTGATTAAAGATGCTGTTTTACTTGCTTTAATACCAAATTTTCCAATGAAATCCCACAGATAGAATCGTTTTTTAAGTTCAGTTGAATACGATTTTATTTTATTTTTTACGATACATTCAGCAGCCAGTTCTCCACTGATCAATGCTCTTCTAATTCCCTCACCAAGATAAGGAAAGGTGCCAACTCCCGCATCTCCAACGAATAAGATGTTATTCTTTTGAAATGGTGGTTGTAATCCTAATGGAATTAATCCACCAGCATAATACACGGGGTTTCCAGTAATATTCATTTTATTCATAAATGAGTATAGCAATTTTGGTAATGAAATCTGTCGAGTTTCAAGCAGACCTACTCCAACATTAACTTCTTTTGTAGCTGGATTTCTTGGAAAAATCCAATAATATCCAACCTTTCCAAAATAATAAATCTTAATCCGATGCTGATCAAAAAAGTTACAATTAGTAAGGGTTTCTTGATACGTCAATCCTTTCAATCCTTGATCTAATCCTAATGATTTTTTAATAATACTAGGACAACCAGACGCATCAATGATAACATCAGCTGATAATTGATTTATTTTTGATATTTGAGCATTGGTTTGAATGTTAACATCATATTCTTCAGCTTGTTTGGCTAATTTATTGATGAAGGCAGGTTTATTAAGCATAAATGTAGGACTATTTGAAGGTGGAAATTTTTCATAATATGTTTTATTCCCTATGAAAATTTCAACTTGATGTATGTTATTAAAAACACTTTTTCCTTCGGGAATCCATTGATTATTTATCTCTGAAAAAAATGCTTCACCACATCGACGACCATCGTGATTATACGCTATAGTAGGATGTCGTTCGTACAAGGAAACAGAAATATGTTCATCACGTTTTTTTAAGGAAATTGCAGTACTTAATCCTGCAACTCCGCCACCAATGATATCTACTTGCATGATAGTTAGTAAAACATGTTTTTTAGTTAAATAATCTTTTACCAAAAGCAACAAAAAAAAGATGAAGCAAGATTACGGTGTAATCCCAATTGTTACATTGACATCATTAATCTTCCATGTTTTCACATGCTCTGCATTCACTGAAGAAGTGATCTCAAATGGTTTAGATCTTGTCTCATTAGCGATATACTCTTTCCAATCATTTACTGCAATTCTTTGATCATCTGGTAGGGTTACTTGTGTTTGAATGTGTTGTTCCACGTCAAGATTAAGTTCTTTTCGCATGGATTGAATTCGTCTGACCAACTCTCGAGAAAAACCTTCTGCTTCTAGTTCTTTAGTTAGTTCAGTGTCAAGAAGAAGTATTGCATCTCCTGCTTGGGTTCGGGCGATGTGTTCTTTTTCTTCTTCTTCAACGAAGAAATCATCTTTTGAAAACGCTATTTCCTCTCCATCTATTTCAAGAGTTATTGATCCTTGTTTTTGAATCGTTTCATAAAGATCTATTGAATCCATCTGAGCAATGACTTTATTGAATGAGCCCATTTTCTCTTTTAATCTGGGACCAAGTACTGAAAAATTTGGTTTAACCTTGCGATTAATGTATTTATCTGTTTTTCGTTCAAAAGAGATTTTTTTAACATTGACTT
>JAGXLH010000147.1 GCA_018334795.1 Thermoplasmatota archaeon | reverse complement strand
CTTGTGTTTCAACAGCATCTTTAATGAAATATTTGATCTGTTCAGGTTTATCCACACCATCATATTCATTATAGATTTCTTCAGTTGTTTTCACAAAGGTTTCAATTCCCATATTGTTTTTATGATCAACAAGAAATCTTAATGCATCAGTGAAGATTTCTGGAGCAATGATTACTAGATCATAATCATCGGTTCCTACAAAGTGCTCATCTTCAGGTTCCTGATAGGTTACTTTAACATCTGCACTGGTTAATTGGAACATAACGTTTGCTTTGGGTTGATAGCGAACAGGATAGATTTGCACGGTAATTATGGTCGCATGTTCTGAATTATCATTTAATCCACAAACCACGTTAGATGAATACCATTGATCCGGATATACTATGTTACTATTGTAAACCGCTTGGTTTTTCACAGGTTTTTTAAAACGCTCATATGATGGATTAAATGATTGTATCGCTGGAGCTGGCTGGATTTGTTTTTCTAGAATTTCTTCTTCTATGCTTCCAAGCATAACATCAATTGAAATATCAGTGACTCCAAAAGGAAGTTCAAATTGTATATTTTTTTTAGGAAGAATTGGTGCACCGGGATGTAACATGTAAGAAAATCCTTGATCTAAATTCAGTTCAACATACTCTTCAGAAGCGTCTGCAAGAGAAACTGGTGGAAAATTAAGTGTCCGATTCACTTGTATTTGATCTTGAATACTATGTTGTTGATGAACAGCTGCTGATCCAATTCCACTTAAGAAAAGGATAAAAACAAGAATAATTGACATATTTTTTTTCATTCGTTACCCCCATGTTTAGAAAACACAAATCAAAGCTTAAACTTTATTATAAAAAAAAGGAAAAAGATTAGGAGTATCCTCCAATCTTTAAACTCGGATCGCCAAGCAGTGGCCATTGACTTAATGTCTTACAATCGGTTTGATCCTCCATCGGTGGAAACGTGTTTGCATAATAGATATTAGCCGTTCCCCATGCTTCACCGAGAAATTCGATTCCATCATCAATGGCTTTGAAAAACATAACTTCTTGATATCCGCCAAGGGCTTCAACAGTATCAGGAAGGTCTTCGCCATCACCATCAATATCGCCCGTATTTCCAACCGCACCATAGCCAAGACCCGTATTACCCAAGCTTGCAATAGATCCACCATCCTTTGTTCGAGCCATATGCCAACCAAAACATTCAGCGTATGGAACACCATGAGCCCAGGTAAATGGTTTGTTCAACAATGTTGAAAAAAGCGTTATATTGAATTGACTGTTATGACAGCCTCCAACCACACAAATTGGATATTTACCAACATTTTCAAAGTCAAAGAAATCATATACACTTATTCCACCAGGCGTATCATCCCAGTTGAATTCACCAGGCCAATGTGTATTCCATGATCCGGGTGAACCATGACCATCAAACAATAAGTATCCTGCACCATCTGATACTTCACGAATAATATTGGTATCACTTGGTATGTTATCGGGATCTGATTCTTTGAATGAAGAGTATAATTTCACTGGCGTGAATTCATCCATGTACGTGTCATACACGTAATTGCAAAGGACTTCACCTTCACAATACTCTTCAGCATCATGATGGGAATCGCCACCAATGCCAATCATTCTATTAAACCATTCAGATCCAGCTGTTTCCGTTTCATACGTGATGATTTTATCAACCATGAATTGAACTTCCATGTTATTTCTGCAAGCAAGTCTTCCTACGTATACATCAGGATATAAATCAAGATAATCAGTAGCGGAACCAAATCGCCAGTTCGCATAGATGCCATCACTTTCTCCGTTTCGGTCACTATCCCAACTTGAAAAATTACCTTCACCATCATACAAATCCGCGTAATACATATCGCTAATATAACCAGGGTCATAGGTTGAACCCATTTCTTTGAGATTGGTATATCTCACGGGAACATGCCAATCAATGGAACCTTGGTTTTTGTCATCACGAGGTGTACCAAATAATGGAGAGGTCATACCACCAACGAGCATCACATAGGTAATTCCTTGATTGTCAAACGCATCTTTAATACCATATTTGATTTGTTCGGGTTTATCGAATCCGTCATATTCAGCATAGAGTTCATCAGTTGTTTTCAAATATGTTGAGATGCCGACATCATTTTTATGTTCAATTAACGGTTGTAAATTTGCTTTAAAAGCACTTGGTGCAATGATTAACATATCATACTCATCAGTTGTTGGAATTAAAGACGTCTCCGGCTCTTGATAACTGATTTCAATCGAGATATCAGAGATTGTTTGAATCTGATTTGTGACCGGGTTATATCGAACAGGAAACGTTTCAAGAGTGACAAATGTTGAATGTCCGTTTTCACTGTTCAATCCACCACCTGTAGAGATTCTAAACCAATCATTTGGATAAAACTCATTTGATTGATACACTGTTTCATCCATTTCATAGATAACTTCCGATTCCATTCCTCTTATGATGTCTTGAGGTGCTGGAATAACGTTTTGTGAAACCGTGCTTGTAGTGAAATCATTTATGGTATATGTCACATCAGTGATTTGAGATCCAAAAGGAATTTTAAAAGTTTGTATTTTTCTTGGAAGTACTGGTTTCCCTGATTGATGTAACACAGCTAATGAATCACTAGTTTCAAATTGAATGAATGCTTCGTTTTCAATAGTTTTTGTCGTCTGATGTATTTTAGAAAAGGTGTTTGTCAATGTTATTTGTTGAACATCTGCTTCTTCGGTTAAACCTATTGTTGAAAGACTGCTTAGGATAAGAAGTCCAACAACAAGTAGAGAAAATTTTTTTATCATGTGTTATTACCCCCTATTATAAATTTCCGTATATTAACTATATTATTTTATATTATTTAAATTTTTTTTATATTATTCAGAATGCGATTTAAAAATCAAAAAATGTTCAAACCTTACCTGATTATTTAAAAACTTGCTCAAAAGTAACGTAATTGTCATATTCTACTATCAAAACTGTCGCTGTCACCCAACAATCATCAAAAGAGATGATTATTGGGCGGTGGAATGAAGTATTATTTGAAAATAAGCAGCAGTCAAATGATACTCCTCCATCTTTCGCGACTATTTTATGATGCCATGGTTGTCCTCATTATCATTTCTTGACCTTACGTCTGATAGATCAACGAGGGACTCTACTAGCATCATTTTATATTGTATCCTTGACTTTGCCCCTTCAATCATCTGGTTTCATGAAGGTCTTCGAATCAAGGTAATTAGATATCAACACGTTCAGTTATTTAAATCATGTGACAAAAAAGATTCATTTTTTAGAATCATATACAGGGATTATCGAAATTGATTGATTTTGGTTTGTAATTCAACAGCTTTTTTTCGAGCTGCTCTAGCAAAATCCTCACCGTCTGATGCATAAATGATGCCACGAGAAGAATTGATTATGGCCATTTCACCTTTTCCATTCGTTCCATAGGTTACTGTTTTTTTGATGTCTCCCCCTTGTTTGCCGATACCTGGAATTAAAAATGGTGAATTATTGCCCATCACAGTTCGTAATTGTCTTAATTCCTCTGGATAGGTAGCTCCTGCAACAAGACCCACGCAACCATATTCAGACCATTTTTTCACGGTTTTTGCTACATGCATGTATAATGGTTCATCATCGATTTTAAGGTCTTGAAATTCAACTGCTGATTGATTTGATGTTCGGCACAAGATGAAACTACACGTATTTTTATATCCTAAAAAGGGCTTAACTCCATCGATTCCAAGATATGGATTCACCGTTGCACTGTCAGCTTTTAACTCTTCAAACAAAGAATGTGCATATTTTTTTGCGGTGTTTCCAATATCATTTCGTTTTCCATCAAGAATGACCACGATATCATCAGGAATTGCATTGATTGTTTCTCGAAGTATTCGGTCTCCTTCTTTTCCGAGAGATTCATAGAATGCAAGATTTGGTT
>JAGXLH010000146.1 GCA_018334795.1 Thermoplasmatota archaeon | reverse complement strand
TGGTTGGTGGATTGTACGAAAAGTTGATGGTGGATCAATAGCAAGTATGGGTAATACTGGTCTTGGTTATGGTGCGGTTGGTAATAATGGAGATCTTGATGGTGATGGTGTTGACAATCCAGATACGGTTGAGGCTCTTGGCGGATATCAAGAAGTCATGTTTTTCAAAGCAATTGATGAAGGCGTAGATGTACTTGGTGAAGCCTGGGGACTTGCAAACACGTATTATGCAAACACTTACCCGCCAATGGATTATCAAATTGATTGTAAAACACTTACTCAATGGCCATTGCTTGGTGATCCAAGTTTAAAGATTGGAGGATACTCCTAATCTTTTTACCTTTTCCTTTCTTTTTTTTATCAGATCTTTTATAATAAAATTTAAATTCTAAGGCGTACTTATTCTTTTTAGGAGTATATATGAAAAAAAGATTGTCAATTATTCTTATTTTCATTCTATTAATGAGTGGAGTTGGAGCAGCAACTATTCAATATTCAGGGAATACTGAAACGTATCAATCGTTAATTAAAACCATTGATTTTCAAACAGTATCTGTTACTGAAACAACGGATGAATATGTTAAAATTCAAATGGATGACCTTGAATCAAACATATTGATGCCAGGTAAACCAGTTCTTCCAAAAAAGATCATTCACTATCAACTTCCGTTTGGCGTAACTGATATTTCTGTAACTATTACGCCTGGTAAAATCAGAGAAACGAGTATCAGCAAACAAATAATACCTGCACCAGCGATTCTTTCATTCTCTAAAACGAATAATCGACCATTTCAACCAGTTAAAGATCCTGATGTATACCAAAGTACTGAATTGTATCCACATGAATTGTATATGTACGATGTCACTAGTGGTATGAATGAATATGGTGATCATGTCACATTTGTCACTATTCATCTGTATCCTGTTCGCTATCAACCAGCAGGTAACAGATTGCATTTTTTACAAAAAGCAGACATTAAATTATCATATCAGGAATCAGTATATCAGCCGTTTCCACAACAATCTGAATACGATTTAGCAATCATTGCTCCCTCACTTTTCACTGATGAATTAACAGCATTTGTTGATCATAAGAATAATATGGGTGTTGAAACCTTTATGAAAACAACTGAAGAAATCTATAATGAATATGATGGTGTGGATAAACCTGAACAGATCAAATATTTCATTAAAGATGCTGTTGAAACACAAGGAGTTTCCTACGTGTTACTCGTTGGTGGAATGAACTCAATGATTACTGGTGTCTCCAGAGATGATGCTAATCAAGGCTCAAAGGATTGGTATGTACCCGTCCGCTACACAAATATAGATGTTGGCAAGTACGATGATCCTGGTTTTATTAGTGATTTGTATTATGCTGATTTGTATAAAGAGGAAGGAGTGTTTGAAAACTGGGATTCAAATGATAATGGAATATTTTCTGAATGGAGTGGCATAAGAAAGGATGATATGGATTTAAGTCCTGATGTGTACGTTGGACGGCTTGCCTGTCGAAATAAAAATGAAGTAACCACCATGGTTAATAAGATCATCAATTATGAAAATGGTGGTGTGACTGATTCTTGGTTCAACCGGATTGTTGCTGTTGCCGGTGATGCATTTCAGGATCAAGAGGATTTAGACATTTTATGGGATACTACTGGATTAGATGAAGGAAGTTATACGATTCATGCTCAAAGCAGCAATCCTGAAGCAACCACTGGTCCGGTTGATGAAGTAAGCGTAACTATTGATCGATCACAAGAATCCGTAGTTTCTTTTTCTGAGGATGATCATTTAAAAACAGATACCTATCCGTTCTCACCTATTGCTGAAATCACCAGTCCCTCTGAAGGAAATATCCTTGGTAGTACTGACGTGAGTTTTACTCCTGAGGAAGCGTATAGTGGATATTACTGGGCGAATGTAACCTTTGTTGATGGAATGATGCATATTCGAGGAAAAAGCTATGATCCACGACCATATGGATATCAAAGCAGTATCGCGGTGTGGATTACCAATAGTGATGATGAGATTATTTTTGAAGCCTGGCGAAATAACACAAAGAATTACTATGAAGATGAATGGAGTACGGGTGATAGATTCGTTGGTGGCCGCGCAGGATCAATTTATTATATGCCTGAAAATTTTGAAAAAGAGTATGTATGGACATCTAATGGAAATTGGAATGATCAATCTGATGTGATTGAAACCTTTAGTCATGGGAGTGGATTCGTTCATTTCAGTGGTCATGCAAGCCCGCGAACCTGGGGTGATCAATACCCCGGTATTCCTGGTGGAAGAAGACATGCTTCCGTTACTGGACTGGTTACGTTCAATCCATTTGGCATGCCCATGTTTCCCATGAGTAAATTATCAAATGATGAAAAACTTCCTATTGTTGTTGCTTGCGGTTGTCATAATGGTCAATTCAATGTGACATTATTATCAACGTTGTTACGAAAACCATTCATGTGGACGTATGGAATACCAATTCCCGAATGTTGGAGTTGGTGGCTTACCCGATTAGAAAATGGGGGGTCCATTGCAACCATTAGTAATACTGGTATGGGATATGGTATGCAAGGAGAATATTGTATTGCCGGTGGGTTAAATCCTTGGCTTGATACTGAATTCTTTAGATTATATGGTCAGGAAGGAAAAGACATGCTTGGAGCTGCCTATGAACATGCTATTGGTAATTATCTAGGTGTGTTTGACATGGATGATCCAGTAGATGGTATCGGACATGTGAAATCAGTGCAACAATGGACGCTTCTTGGTGATCCAAGTTTAAAGATGGGAGGATACTCCTAATCGTTTACTTTTTCTTCTTTTTTTTCTTTTTGGTAACCGGGTCTGGTCGGTTAGTGCTGCATTGCATGCATTTGTAACTTGCATCTACATTAACATGTCCACAATTTTTACAGATCCATGCCATAAAAATAATCCCTCCGTTTTATGCTTAGTATTCTTTGATGACTTGTAAGACTCGTTGACCCTTATCAGTTAATTGGTAAATGATCTTTCGTTCGTCTTCTTCATCTATTGGAGTAATCAAGTTTCGCTGACGGAATTCTTTGAGGTGACCATAAATCGTTGATAAGGGTAAATCTAAGGTTTTTGAAAGCTTGTACCCATGTGCTGGTTGCACCTCGAGTGAATACAATATTTTTTCTTTTGTCTCTCCAATGTTCATTTTTTTATCTCCAATTTATGTTAGATAATAAAGATTATCATTTCCGAAACTGTTATATCGAAAAATTCCGTTATATACTTCAACCTCCATTAATTATTTATTTTTAGATATAATTCGATGGTGTAATTGTTCTTATTGTACTTATTGTTGTGCATAGTATTATTGACAATATGTAGTATAAAGTTATTTTGCTCATTTACGTTTCTTTTATCTAAGATTTGATTGTAAAAAAGATTTTAATTGAGATTTGACTCCGTTTTTTTATTGCAAAAAAGGATACACGGTCAAAAAAATGATTTTCGGAGAAAATTATTTTCTTTTATTGACGTAAAAAACAAGGGAAGACCTACGTTAAAAAAGGGAGTTTCAGGAGAATGCATGGAAATCTATGTAACAAAAATACTAGCCATTTTGTCAACAATTTTTTTTATTAAAGGGGAATTCTCCTAACCAATACAAAAATTTTATACTATCTATATAAGCAAAACTAAAATTTTCATTTTCAAGTATATTAAATATTAAAAACCCAAGTTACACAATAATATTAGGTACTTGAAAAATTCCCTGTTTGTATAATTCCCAAACGATTTCTGATTCATGAAATGCATCATCACAAGCCCGGTGTAGTTCAACATAATCATTATCTTCGAAGAAGAAATTATATGCTTCCTGAACCGTTGGCCATTTATATCCATAATAACCAGGAAGTTTACAGAGTGTTGTGGATAGTTTCATGGGACAATCAAGTTCTTTGATCTTAAGTCCTCT
>JAGXLH010000031.1 GCA_018334795.1 Thermoplasmatota archaeon | reverse complement strand
TTATCATCTTACTTTTATCCCTGTTTGCTTATCTTAAATTTGGTAACATGAGCCCAATGATAAAAAACTGGGGTTTCATGGGTATTTTCCTTGGCCTTGTTACCACGATCGTTGGATTTTTCACCTATAGTATCTTTGGAAATCTGATTCACATTATCTTTCAAGGTGAAAGTACTCAACTCATGTATCAATTCAGCGTATTAAACATACAATTCCCCATTGATTCTTTAAAAGACCCAATTACTATTCTCACTGTAGCATTAGTACTTGGTATCGTTCATTTAAACATTGGTGTTATCTACGGACTCATCCAAGCATTCATGCAAAAAAAATACAAAGAAATGCTTACTGAAAAATTATGCTGGGTACCGCTTCAAATCGGTGGAGGCGCACTCATTGGTTATTTCATTTTAGACTGGACCCTTCCACAACCAATGTTTTACATTTCAGCAGCACTCGTCGTCGTTGGTCTTATCCAATTAATATATGCCTCAGGACCCATTGGATTCTTTGACATAACCGGGTATGTTGGCGACTGGTTATCATACGCTCGATTACTCGCTCTTGGCCTTGCAACCGCAGGAATGGCACTTGCCTTTAACGTAGTCAGTCAATTACTTGGTGAAATGATTCCATTCATTGGCATTATTGTTACCGTTGTACTTCTCTTAGTTTTACATATGGTTAATCTAGCGATTTCAGCATTAGGAGCAGGCGTACATTCATTACGATTACAATATGTAGAATTTTTCAATCGGTTTTACGAAGGCGGCGGCCATGAATTTACGCCGTTTAAAATCAAACGAAAGTATACTCAAAAAGAATCAGAACAAACGAATTAAAAAAATAAGGAGGAAAAAAAATCATGACAAACAAAAAAATAGCAACAATAGGTCTTCTTGCTATTGTAATGCTACTGTTCACTGCAGGTTTAGCATCAGCGCAAGATGAAGAATTAACGGATGCTGAAAGCAATCAAAACAAAACAATGGTCATTCTTGGTTGTGCCCTTGCAATCAGTATTGCCGGTGTTTCTTCAGCGATAGGACTAGCTTTAGCTGGATCATCAGCTATCGCAGTTACTGCTGAAAAACCAAATCTTTTCGGAAAATGTCTCGTGTTACAAGTTCTTCCAATGACCCAATCTGTTTATGGATTACTAACCGCAATCCTTCTCATGATGGGAGCTGGACTATTAGGTGGTGGAGAAACCGTGATGATCGGATCACTTGCGGGTATGGGTGCTGTTTGGATTGGGCTTGCTGTTGGAATAACTGGTATTTCAGCAATTAACCAAGGAATGGTAGCATCCTCATCTATTAGTGCAGTTGGAAGAAATCCGGATGTTGCTGCCCGAGGAATAATTTTTACCGTCATGCCGGAAACCATCGCTATCTTTGGATTACTCGTTGGCATTCTCTTAATGACTGGACTGGGCTTGCTCTAAAATGATATTGTTGAAACAACCAACAATTCAAAAGGGTTTGATGAGCACATGACTGCAGAAACTATCATCAACAAAATAAAAACAGATGCAGAAAAAAAAGCCCAGGACATTAAAAAAGAAGCGGAACAAAAAGCCAAGACTATAAAACAAGATGCCACAAAAAAAGCAAAACAACACGCTCAAAACATGATAGACAAAGGAAAACAACACGCTGAGAATCGTAAAAAAATAATGATTTCACAAGCCCACCAAAACGCAAAAAGAAAAGAAATGAATGCAAAAGAAAATCTCATTGAAACCTGTTTTCAACAAGCAATCGATCAACTCGGAAATTTAGACGATAACACCTACAAAAACACAGTAAAACAATTAATGCTTCAAGGAAAAAAACAAATATCTGGCGAATGCAACATCAAAATCTCTCGAGATCTTGATGAACACATTGCAAAAGAAATCGGAGTTTCAATCACTGGTAAAACCGAAGCAACAGGGGGCATCATCCTTTCTTCAAAAAATGGAGCTATTACTATTGATAACACCTTTGAAGGCATCTTAAAACGAGAAAAACAAGATATCAGAGTAAAAATAGGAAACTTACTCTTTCCCTAACCTAATTAGAGGAGATGATTATCATATTAGACGTTCTCTTTAACCCAAACAGCCCATACATGTGGCTACTCATCATTGGTATTATTGCGGGAGCGTTAGCAATCATCATTCGTCCCTTTGCAACCTTTGCAAAATTTGCTTATCCCAACGCAAAATTCGAATCAATCGGAAATCCTTTTGTCAAGGAAACCAATTTGCAACGTTACCTTGACTTATCCGATCTTCAACAATTTATCGATCAACTCAACACCCAAAAAGATTACAACATCTCTGAAACCATAACCTCTCGAATTCAAACAGAACTCGATCACCAATTCGTTAACACTATTCACATGATGAAACAGGATAGTACCAAAAAAATGCAACCATTTTATGATACCTATTTAGAACTTATTGATGCAAACTTACTCAAAACAGCACTCAAACAACACATCACTGAAAATCACATTGATGAAAATCTTTCAGACCATGCAGTTTCCTCAGCCATAAAAAAACATTTGTTAATCTTATCTAAAACTGATTCAGAAGAAATATTAGCAGTACTCAACCAATTACAATATCCAGATTATATTACTTCATTAATCACTGCAGAAGAAAAAAAATTTTCCTCCTTTGCTTTAGATGCTGCAGTTGATACATTATTCATCACTCAACTAAAAAACACCAAAGTACCCTATAAATGTACTGAAGCAAAAGATGTTTTCATCAAACGAATGATTGATATACGAACCATAAAACACTTGCTCAGAGCAAAACATTTATCTTACGATGCAGACCACTGCGAACAATTACTTATTGATGAGGGATATGAACTCGCATTTTGGAAACAAAAAGATCTTTGCACTGCTGAAAACACTGCTGATCTTATTAATAAACTCGAAGGAACACAATATTATACATCATTAAAAAACAAATTAGACCAGGACACCTCAAAAATAGGATCTGTGCAACCCTACACTGATGCCATTGATCTTTTTTGGTTACATCTTGTCAAAAACATTTCCACAGCACATTATTCCACGATGGGACCATCCTTACGATTTTTAGAATACAAACAAATTGAAATACGAAATCTAAAAATCATTGCTAAAGGCATTGCTGAAAAAATGCCATCAACTCTTATTTCACCATTGTTGATCACGGAGGAAACAACATGAATGTTATCGCATTATGTGATAAAGATACCGCTTCAGGCCTTCGATTAGCAGGTATTCAAACTGTGTATGTGCCAACAAAAGAAAAAACGGCATTACAACAATGGCATGAAATAGAAGATCATATTGGATCAACAGGTTTAATCATCATTACTGAAGAAATCGCTGAAGAAATTGGCAAAGAACTAAAAGAATTTCGTTTACGAAATATTATCCCTATCGTTATAGAAATACCTGATAAACATGGAAGAAAAACAGATCATGTTGATTATATTTCACATTTAATCAAAAAAGCAGTTGGTATGGAAATTAAAAGATAAAAAAACTGAACACTAAAAAAACAATCCAAAAAAATGTGGAGGTTACAAAAACAATGACAAAAAAAACCCAACAGGGTAGAATCACTCGTATTTCTGGACCCGTCATCGAAGCCGATGGCATGAAAGGGGCAAAAATGTATGATGTTGTCCGGGTTGGAAAAGAAAACCTAATCGGAGAGATCATTCGACTTAATAGAGAAGTTGCTACTATTCAAGTCTATGAAGACACCAATGGATTAAAACCCGGAGAAATCGTGAAATCAACTGATAATCCTCTATCTGTTGCGCTTGGTCCAGGTCTTCTTACTAACATTTATGATGGGATTCAACGACCACTTCCTACTATTTTTAATCAAACAGGAGATTTCATCCGCCGAGGAGTGGAGGCAAATGCACTAGATCAAGAAAAAAAATGGAAGTTCACACCAACCATCAAAAATGGAGAACAGGTAACTGGCGGAGATATCATTGGAACCGTAGAGGAAACTAGTATCGTTACCCATAAAATCATGATACCACCGAAAGTTTCTGGAACTCTTAAAACCATCAAGGATGAGGGAGAATACACTGTAAAAGAGATTATTGCTGAAGTAGAAACCGATCATGGAACTGTTCCTGTTCGCATGCAACAATACTGGCCAGTAAGAACACCTCGTCCCATCAAAAAGAAAAATGATCCTAATATTCCATTAATCACAGGGCAACGAGTATTTGATACCTTTTTCCCTATTGCTAAAGGAGGAACTGCAGCGATTCCAGGTGGTTTTGGGACGGGCAAAACAATTTCTCTGCATCAACTAGCAAAGTGGAGTGATGCACAAGTTGTGGTTTATGTTGGTTGTGGTGAACGTGGGAATGAAATGACCGATGTCCTTCGTGAATTCCCAGAACTTGAGGATCCAAAGTCTGGAGAACCATTGATGAATCGAACCGTGCTTATCGCTAATACGTCTAATATGCCCGTTGCTGCTCGAGATGCGAGTGTATATACGGGAATTACAATAGCTGAATATTATCGAGACATGGGGTATGATGTGGCGTTAATGGCGGATAGTACCAGTAGACTTGCTGAAGCAATGAGAGAAATATCTGGCAGGCTTGAAGAAATGCCTGGTGAAGAGGGATATCCTGCGTATTTAGCCAGCCGACTTGCTGAATTCTATGAACGAGCAGGTCGAATGAAACTGATTGGATCTAAAGAAAAAGAAGGGAGTGTATCTGTTATGGGGGCAGTGTCTCCGCCAGGTGGAGATTTTTCAGAACCAGTAGCACAAAATACACTTCGAATTGTGAAAGTGTTCTGGGCACTTGATGCGGATTTAGCTGATCGCCGTCATTTTCCAAGTATAAACTGGTTGAAATCATATTCATTGTATCTTGATGAAATCAGTACTTGGTGGAATAAGGAAATTGGTGATCAATGGTTAAAACTTCGAAATAAAGCAATGACACTTTTACAAACGGAATCTGAACTTCAAGAAATCGTAAAATTAGTTGGACCGGATGCGCTTCCACCAAAAGAAAGAGCAACCCTTGAAAGTGCTCGGATGATCCGAGAGGATTTTTTACAACAAAACGCATTTCATGAAGTTGATACGTATTGTCCAGGTAAAAAACAGTATGAGATGCTTCGGATTATGAATGTGTATGCGGAGAAGATTTTAGACGCAGTAGACCACCATGTACACATTGATGATATTATTAAAATGAAATCACGAGAGCAAATTGCTCGGATGGCAACGGTTTCTAATGAAGAGTTTGAACAACAATTCAAAAAAATTGAAAGACAACTGGATACGGAAATTGAAACCTTAGTAAAGGAGGTGAACTAAGGATGAGCAATAAAAACAAGGAGTATACCACGGTCACTGAAGTCGCAGGTCCCTTAATGGTTGTGGAAAATATCGAAGATGTTGCTTATAACGAAGTGGTTCGGATAAAAACTGCGGATGGTGAAGAACGAACTGGGCAAGTCCTTGAAGCGTATCTTGATAAAGTAATCGTGCAAGTGTTTGAAGGAACTAAGGGATTAGATACGAAATTAACCTCTGCTCGATTTATTGGAGAAACCATGAAACTAGGGGTAAGTCCTGAAATGCTTGGCAGGGTTTTTGATGGAACTGGTAATCCGATTGATGATGCACCATCTATTATTCCTGAGGATCGACGGGATATTAATGGTGATCCGATTAATCCGTACTCACGTGAGTATCCTCGTGAGTTCATTCAAACAGGGATTTCAACGATTGATGGATTAAACACACTTGTTCGAGGACAAAAACTTCCGATTTTTTCAGGATCTGGTCTTCCACATAATCAACTCGCAAGTCAAATCGCTCGGCAAGCAAAGGTACTTGGGAAAGAAGAAAAGTTTGCCGTTGTGTTTTGTGCGATGGGTATTACAGCTGAGGAAGCAAATTTGTTCATTCGTGATTTTGAAGAAACAGGAGCTTTAGAACGAACGACTATGTTTCTTAATCTTGCTGATGATCCAACCATTGAACGAATTATTTTGCCACGAATGGCACTTACCGCCGCGGAATATTTAGCATTTGATCAGGGCATGCAAGTTCTTGTGATTCTAACAGATATGACTAATTACGCTGAAGCACTTCGAGAAATCGCTGCGGCTCGTGAAGAGGTTCCGGGTCGACGTGGATATCCCGGGTATATGTACACTGATTTAGCTATGATTTATGAACGAGCTGGACGAATTAAAGGACGGAAAGGTTCAATCACTCAAATTCCATTACTTACTATGCCAGATGATGATATCACTCATCCAATTCCTGATTTAACGGGGTATATCACTGAAGGTCAAATCGTGTTGGAACGAGGGCTTCATAAAAAAGATGTATATCCCCCGATTTCTGTATTACCTTGTTTATCTCGGTTGATGGATCAAGGAATTGGAAAAGGTCGAACTCGTGAGGATCACTCAGGTGTAGCTAATCAACTATATGCCGCATACGCTGAAGGAAATGATTTACGGGATTTAGTTTCTATTGTTGGAGAAGATGCATTATCTGAGCGGGATCGAAAGTTTTTGCAATTTGCTGATTTATTCGAAGAACAATTCGTGAAACAAGATGATCATGAAGATCGAAGTATCATTGAAACACTGACTATTGGTTGGAATCTGTTTGCAACGCTTCCACGATCTGAACTGAAAAAGATTGATAAGAAATATATTGAAAAATATCATCCAGATAAAAAGAAAGAAAAAAAATCTATTGATAATAAAGAAATGGGATCATCGGAAATGAAAAATCGATCTTCTAAAAAAGAAAACAAAAAAGAAGATGAGTCTAAGGATGAATAAGAATGACGGAACAACTTCTTGAAGGGGTAAAACCCACCCGGATGGAATTGTTATCCATCCGAAAAAAACTATCTCTTGCTGAAAAAGGACATAATCTCCTTGAACAAAAACGAGATTCACTCGTAGAACGTTTTTTTTCAGTTATTGATAAACGAAATGATCTTGTTAACGACCTAGATGAATTATTCAAAGATGCTTTTCAATCCTTGATTCAAGCACAAATGATCATGGGTGAAGATCAAGTTGATCGTATCGCCCGACTTTCACCTCATGCAGGAGAACTTGAATTCACTGAGGATAATATCATGGGTGTTAAAATTCCAAAAATGGATGATCAATCCTTTACTATTCCAAAAGAACCATCTTATGGTATGAGTGAGAGTTGTGCGAAACTTGACGATAGTCAGCAATATTTTAGAACAGTGATGCAACATTTATTGAAATTAGCGGATTTAGAAGGTGGCATTAAAAGTCTAGCTGTGGAAATTGAAAAAACGAAACGACGAGTAAATGTCCTTGAGAATAATTTAATTCCAAAACTAAAAGCAACACAAAAATATATTGAAATGCAACTTGAAGAACGTGAACGGGAAGATTTCTTCAGACGGAAACGAATCAAAGCATTAATGGAATCAGAAGAGGAATAAAGTGTGTCAGATCAAATAGAGGATGACCCATTGTTAGGTCCATTGTTTGATAGTGCTGAAAAAAAAGCTCGATGGTTAATTCGAATCAAAATTGCCTATTATATTTGGATAGCATTTATGGTCGTCGGCATTATCGTGTTTCTTGTTTGGTTTATATTTTTGTAAAAAACCACAATGTTTGTGTACTAAGAGTTATTATCTACTGCTACTTGTTATTTCCTTACTTCTAAAGTGAATAGAAACAATTTATATAGGAGGCGGGTATTATCAACAAAATTTCTTATGGTGCGGATAACGTGACTGAAAAACCTAGTGAATCATCATCAGCAAAAAAAGATGATGTATGCATGGAGCCAATCTTAGAATGGATTACCAAACAATCCTTTCAAACCACTGAGGATATCGATGTTCCAGATCGATTACTCGACCAAGTTATTGGACAAGATAAAGCCGTTGATATCGTTCGAAAGGCTGCTGAACAAAAACGGCATGTGATGCTTATTGGTGACCCGGGCACGGGTAAATCAATGGTAGCTCGAGCTATGACTGGTTTTCTTCCAAAAGAAGAACTAGAAGATATCATTGGGTATCCAAATTCAGAGGATTCAAACACGCCTCACATTCGAGTTGTTCCCGGTGGAAAAGCAAAAGAAATTGTAAAATCTCAACGAGCTGAAGCAAAAAAGAAAAAAGAACAACAAAGCAGTATGGTAACTACCATTGTGTTTATGATCGTTGCTTTATCTGTTCTTGCAGGTTTAGCTCCAGGTATCACAAGTGGTGATTGGGATAATATTCGCTTGGAATATGCGATTTTTGGTGTGATTGCTGCAGTGATGATCTTTTTAGTTTTCAGTCGAGGATCAATGTTACAACGACATGGATTACAACAAGTTCCAAAAATATTGGTTTCTCATAAAAAAGATGATAATCCACCGTTTGTAGAAGCAACAGCTGCTCATTCCGGAGCGCTTCTTGGTGATGTCCGTCATGATCCGTTTCAATCTGCGGGTCTTGAAACTCCACCACATCAGCTAGTTGAAGCTGGAGCGATTCATCGTGCTCATAAAGGCGTTCTTTATATTGATGAGATTAATACCTTGAATCTTCCATCGCAACAACATTTATTAACTGCTATTCAGGAAAAAAAATTCCAGATTACAGGTCAATCCGAACGAAGTTTCGGTGCAATGGTAAAAACAGAACCAGTGCCTTGTGATTTTATTTTAGTTTCAGCTGGAAATCTAGATGCATTAAAAGGAATGCATCCGGCTCTTCGATCTCGTATTCGGGGATATGGATATGAAGTATACTTACGGAGTCATATGAATGATACATATGAAAACCGGGAGAAATTGATTCGATTTGTTGCTCAAGAAGTTAAAAAAGATAAAAAAATCCCGCATTTTGATCGGGATGCAGTTGCCGAAGTTATTCATGAAGCGCAACGCCGAGCTGGTCGAAAAGGGAAACTTTCACTTCGATTACGAGAGCTTGGGGGATTAGTTCGAACCGCTGGTGATCTTGCGTTTGAACAACAGTTATCACTTGTAAATCAAGAACATGTGATAGCGGCGAAAAAAGTCGCGAAATCATTAGAACAACAAGTAGTAGAACGGGCGATTGATCATCAAAGGGATTACCGATCCTTTAAGACTAGTGGAAAAGAAATCGGTGCGGTAAATGGTCTTGCAGTGCATACTGCTGATCCGTCAATGAGTGAGTTTGCTGGGTTAGTCCTTCCAATTGTTGCTGAGGTTACTCCAGCTGGATCTCAATCTGAGGGAAAAGTGATTGCAACGGGTAAACTTGGTGAGATTGCTCGAGAATCCGTGTTGAATATTTCAGCGATCATCAAGAAATATATTGGTCGGGATATCTCAAAGCATGATATTCATATTCAGTTCATTGGAACCTATGAAGGAGTAGAAGGAGATTCTGCAAGTGTTTCTGTTATTACTGCGGTTATTTCAGCGATGGAAGGAATACCAGTGAAACAAAATGTGGCAATGACTGGGTCATTAAGTATTCGAGGAACGGTTCTACCAATTGGTGGGGTGACTGCAAAAGTTGAAGCAGCAGCGTTAGCTGGGATTAAAACTGTGTTAATTCCAAAATCTAATCTTCAGGATGTTCTCATTGAGAAAAAATTTGAGGATAAAATCAAGGTTGTACCAGTTGGCACACTTCCAGAAGTAATTGATCATGCGCTTGTTGGAGAAGGAAAAAAAGAATTACTTCGAAAACTTAGATCAATGAAACCACCACAAATATCCGGTAGAGTAGATAATGGAAATGAACCAAAGAAAGAACAATCCTAATTATTCTTTCTTCTTTTTTTTACAAACAGTTTTATGAACAATTAGTTACTACTAGTACTGATTTTGAATTATGGCTCATGCAAGTGTGTTCATCGGTCGATTTCAACCATTTCACCTTGGTCATTATGCGATGATTACTCATTGTAATACAGATACATTGTATATTGGGATTGGATCATCTCAATATCATCACTTGTTAAAAAATCCATTTACATATGATGAACGAAAAACCATGATACAATTAGCACTACAAAACAGGCTTAATATCGAATATGATATTTATGGGATTCCGGATATTCATGATCCTCCAAACTGGGTAGATCATGTCAAACGTATTCTTCCACCATTTACAACCGTCATTACCAATAATGATTTTACTGCAGGATTATTCAAAGAACGAGGATATCAGATACAACGTCCAGGATTAATAAAGAGAAGTAAATACGCTGGAAAAATCATTCGAGAACATATGATTAATGAACAGAAATGGCAGCATCTCGTTCCTAAGGAAGTAGCAATTTATTTAAAAAAAATCAATGCTTCCGAACGAATTAAAACCTTATTTAAAGATTATAAAAAGCATTAAGAATACTGATTTTTTCTTTCCATTTTTCAAATTATTTAGCATGTTTTCTTTTTAAAAAAGAAAGAAGTTTATGTTTTCTCATATAATCTAAAATTCCAGCGAAAACCGCAATGCATGCACCAAAAAAAACAATAAAGAATCCGGGTCCTAGACCCCACGATGCAGAAACCATAACCTCATTAGCATATGGTGGTGAAACCGGAATCATCCCTGAACCCTGCAAACTTCCAAGACTCAATTGAGCAATCTGATTCATCCCAAAGAAAAACGCTAAAGAAACCAACAACATAAAAATAATACCACTAGCAACAAGAGCAAATTCAAACCTCTTATTTAATATCATATTTGGTATAAAACTAATTAGTAGTAATCCTAATCCACCAGTAATAATAATAAGTAATGTTTCCACGAAATTAGTAAACATCTCCGGAATAGTAGCTAAACTCAAATACTTACTATCGTCAACCCGGTATTCCTCAATCATCGTTGAAGGATACAAATACATACTACTTGATTTAACAATCGATCCATCCTCAGATTCACCATAAAAAATCCACCATGGCTGCATTACTCCCACTAAAACAACTCCTAAAATAACCAATTTTAAAGCAGTATTTAATGAAATCCTTTTAAAATAAAAAAACAACATGATTTCAGCAAGAAGAATAATCGCAGCAAAGGTCACTACAAGATAAACAAGAGACGGAATCGTGGTAACCACTTGAACAGATTTATCTGACGTTAGCTCAACAATTTTAGATCCAATCAACGTTTCATCATCAAGAATGGAGATTCCGTACGTTCCCGGTGGAAGAAAAAGTGATTCATCAACAGATTCCACCATAATTTCATCTCCATTACGCATAATTCTCACTGATAAATCAGAAGATTCAATGTGTTCTCCACGACTCGTAAGCACTCCAACATCCAACTGCTTAACCGCCAAAAACTGAATTGGGATTACCCTACCCGACTCAGGAACTGAAAACCTTTTTTCATTTGTATAACCCGCAAAAGAAATTCGAACAACATATGAGTCTTCAGGAATATTTCTAAATTGAAAACGCCCCGGTTCCAAAATAAAAGAAGGCTTCAAAGAAACCGAATCAACCATATTTTCACTTGTAATCTCAGGGATCACATTAACATCAGGGGCAAGTCCAAATCCATCCTTCACTTCAACGATAACATCATGAATCGAAAGCCGTATCTTTTCACTTGGAAGAACAGAATCAAGCGTTGCATTATAAATTTTAAATCCTTGATAAAAACTTTTTAACGTGTAAGGTTGCGACCATTGAAATAAATCATGCACAGTTGCATTCTTCAAATCACTGATGACATACGGTTTAAACAACGGAAACGGTACAGAGATAGAAAGCACAGGAAATGATTTAGAAACACCCGTTGCCACTAAATTGGGCCCTTGCCATATTTCGACTTGTACATTAGAAACACCATTACCAAACTGATCATAAATCGAAACCTTTACCTCTTGTTCCCACGTACAATACACATGAAAGGTCACATCCTCAGAAAGATCAATACCTCCAAAACCAATATAGATTTTCTCATTACCTGGCATTAATCGATATAATTTCACTAGATATTTTCCAGACGAAAGCTTTGGAAATTTCAAAGACTGAATCCCAAAAAATGGTTTATCCACAATTTCTTCAGCAATCAAGGTTTCATTTTGATATAATTCAGCTGTAATCACCGGTAAAGAAAGCCCTGTTAAATTCCTTAAAATAGGATATGAAAACAACCGACCAGACAAATGAGGGATCACGGTTAAGGTATAAATATTAGCAGAAACTTCCCCGCCACTCACATTCACATCTCGAAAAGGTACTAATCGTTTAAAAAACGAACTTTCCTCCTCAATACGTTTATATCCACCACTATACGTCGTGTAAAATTCAACATCTAAAGTATACTCCACTCCTTTTTCAATTGTTAAATCATGAGTTTGATATGGCTCAAACGCATTTCTCCCAAAAGTAATGGATGCATAATCAACTTCAGCTCCAATCACATTCAAATATTCTTTTTCAGCCATCTTTATCTCAATACCATCACGTTCATCAGTTGCATTCTTCACAATACCCATATGAGAAGAAAAAATCAACCCATGAGTTTTTCCAGATTCGCCATTCCCATAAGCAATCCATGCATCAGCTCCAAGATCACAATCATCTTCATAAGAAATAATCCATTCACGTTCAGATTGCTCAGGATCTGCTTCTAATGCATATTCTCGAATACCTTCATCGCTAGCAACATGTAAAAAAGGAAGAATATCACCAAAAACCATCTTTTTCACATTTGGACTTTTTGAATGATATGAAATAATAGTTCCATACCGACCATCAACATTCTTAATACCAGAAACCTTAACCTCCTCTTTTATCTCATGATGAACTTTAACTGAAATCCGTTTATCCTCACCTGGTTGATAATAATACGTATACACATTAGAAGTGTACAAAGCATCATTTTTAGATTTACTACTAATACGAAATTGAACCATTAAATTCCCATCAACAAGAACTTCTTTTCCAATTAATTTCTGATCAGAAGCAATTTCATCAGAATCCTTTGGTCCATCCTGATAAGAAAAACAAAAAGACGCAAGCAAATCTGTTTTTAACATATCAAATTTTTTTGTACCTGGCTTCATCCTAATAGCAATTTGAGATAAATGTCGATTCAACACCCGCCCCTTTTGACCCACACCATACACAATATCATTATCCTCTCTGATCTCATAATAATCCCCCTCAACCGATATTCCAGAAATAGGTTCAAAAAAATAAAACTTATCAAATAACTTCACATGATCCACATAGGACGAACCATCTTTTTCTTCATCATCATAAAAAACCACATACTCTTCATCCCCATTAGCATACGATGGAATCAAAAAAACAATATTACAACTACTAATCGTTTCCTCATCAGACTGCTCAATATTATAAATTTGAACCTCTAACTCATCCCACTTACTTCCATTCCACGAGCAAACACGAATGGAATGCACACTCTCATTAACTCCCCAACAAGGATAATCAAAACTAATATGCATATCAATTGGTTGATATTTAGCTTGCTTTCCATCTGTTTCAATGGGAATAGAAATTTTTTGATGATACTTCCATCCATCCCTCCAAGATTGAACTAATTCATCATCTTCAGATGAAACAACGGGTATAACTAGCAAAGATGACATAAAAAGAAGGAATAAACAAAGCAAATGCATCAAGAAATATTCATTAATTTTTCTCATATATTATTCCCAAGATTAGCACAAATCCCTTTCGAATCGAATTTTCCAGAGATGGTTACAACATAAACAACCAATATATAAGTTTATTATTATAATATTTAACATTTCTTATCTCTTTTTCAATCTGTTATCCAGATCAACACACAATTCATCTAAAAAATACAACGGAAATAAGAAAACATAAATACTACCGATAATATGTCACGGCAACTTGGAGGAAAAAAAACATATGAATTTTAACCTATTTTCCAAACAAAACCAAGATGCACATCCATTAAGTTACGATCTCACAATCGCCGGTATTTTTATTCTATTGGGAACCCTGAGCCGTTTTTTCCTTGTCGGCTGGGAAATACAACCATTTCCAAACTTTGAACTCATCATGGTCCTTACCTTTGTCAGTCTCTTTCTCATCAGACCAAGCCTGGTGTTCACCATCCCACTTTTCAGCATGATTATCAGTGATCTTTTACTTGGAAATCCCGTATTAATAGGATCATCAATGAATCGGATAGTACTTTTTACCTACACTGGATTTCTGATCATATCATTTATCTTCCTTAAAACCAAAAACAAATCACATCACACACTGTCAACGATTAACTTAAAATCCGTTGGTTTATGTGTAGGAATAGGCATGATTTCAACCCTGGTATTTGATGTTTGGACTAACGCAGGATGGTGGTACCTAATGTTTCCTCATACCATAGAATCGTTCACATCAGTTTTTATCGCAGGTATCCCATTTATGATCTATCACCAACTATCAACCGTAATATCATTTCTCACCGTTGCTGTTCCAATAGGATATCTACTCACCAATTCATACCAAATCAGCCTTCCAAAGAAACAATTCAATCTTGAAAAAATACCTTTTATCGCAGTAACCACCGCACTTATCCTTTTGAGTTTTTCAGGATCGACCATGGCAATTCCTGATCAAACCGATATCTGGCTTGAAGATTCCACTGAAACAAGTGTTAGTATTACCGTAAAAGGAAGCACATGGGAATTTTCTGATCAAATTATTCTCACTCAACAAACCTCAGTTCTCGATGTCCTTGATTCAATGGCAAAACGAAACGAATTCACCGTTGATACCACGTATGATACTTCATTAGATGCTACGTTGATTAATTCAATTAATAATGATATAAATGGTGAAAATCAATGTTATTGGCAATATATTGTAAATGGAGAAATGCCAATGACTGGTGCGGATAATACTATGGTTTCAAATGGCGATATCATTATCTGGCATTTCAGTCAATTTAGGTAAGAATATTTGAAAAGATTTATATTTAATGATTTGATAACGGCATATAAGAGGAAGGCGGAATGGCAATAGGATTTGTCTTAATAAGTGCGGCTCCTGCACGAGAACATGAAGTATACAATAGG
>JAGXLH010000145.1 GCA_018334795.1 Thermoplasmatota archaeon | reverse complement strand
GGGGGAAACAAATTTTCCTATTTAACCTTTAACCTCAAAATAAGCCATTCATTTAAATAGTAATAGTTTTTTTTGATTCCTTGAGGTGTTTATCTAGATGATTTCAAATGATCTTATTGAATCAATTGCTGAATTGTTAACAGATAAGAAACTTACCGTTGCGACTGCTGAATCATGTACTGGTGGTCTTCTTGGTCATGTTTTAACGAGTGTTTCTGGTAGTTCAGTTTATTATGATCGAGGTATTATTTCATATACGAATCAGGCAAAACAAGAATTGCTTAATGTATCTTTAGATTTACTTCAAGAATATGGTGCGGTGAGTAAACAAGTTGCTCGATCCATGGCTAAAGGAGTGAGGAAAAACGCAAAGGCTGATATTGGAGTGTCAACCACGGGTATTGCGGGTCCTACGGGTGGAACTAAAAAGAAACCTGTTGGGTTAGTTTATATTGGTTTGTCCACGAGGAAGAAAACGGTGGTTAACCGATTTGTGTTTGATGGTGATAGATTGGAAAATAAGGATTCTACGTGTATTGAAGCATTGCGTTTGTTGCAAAAAGAAATCGTTGAACAAGAGCTGTAAAAATATGTTACATATTGATGGGTCTTATGGTGAAGGTGGCGGGCAAATCCTTCGAACTGCTGTTTCTCTTTCGGTGCTTACAAATACTCCCATTGAAGTAACTCAGATTCGGGCGAATCGGTCTAATCCGGGGTTACGTCCGCAGCATCACCTAGCTCTTTTGGTGATGAAGGAGTTATCAAATGCAGACACTAGTGGGCTTCAGATTGGTTCATCATCTATTTCTTTTAAACCGGGTGATATTCGTCCGGGTTCCTATGAATTTGATATTGGTACTGCTGGAAGTATGGTTCTTGTGTTTCAAACTATTTTGCTTGGAGTGTTACGTACTAATAAAGAGATCCATGTTCGGCTTCATGGTGGTAGTGATGTGAAATGGGCTCCATCATGGGATTATTTCACTCAAGTATTTCTTCCAGTTTTACATCAAATGGGTTATAGTGTTTCAGCACAATTAAATAAGCGAGGGTATTATCCGAAAGGTGGCGGGGATGCTGAACTCTGGATTCATCCGATGAAAAAGGATCTTTCAGCGATAGTGTTTGAATCTTTTTATCCGGATCATGTATTTGGAACGGTTCATTTGAGTAATCTACCTGATCATATTGCAAAACGTATGAAACATGAAGTGGTGAAAACGGTGGTACCGTATGATATCACGGCTCAAATTCAAACTGAAAAAAGTGACGCATTATCGCCTGGTGTAGGCCTTACACTTTGGACTGAAATGGAATCGGGTAAGTTTGGATCGGTTGTTCTAGGTGAGAAAGGAGTTTCTGCTGAAAAAGTTGGAAAAAAAGCGATAGACTGCATGCTTTCTGATATTAATAGCAAGGCAACGGTTGATTCTTTTTTAAGCGATCAAATTCTTCCTTATGTTGTATTAGCAAAATCTAATTCGTTATTTCATGTTCGTTTGTTAACGGGTCATTTTAAGACGAATCTTTGGGTATTACAACAATTTTTTCCTGAGGTTGATATTTGTTTTTTTGAACAAGATGATGCCGTAAAAGTGATCTGTAAAAAATGATTGAATATCCTCTTTTATTCGTTTTTTGTCGAAAAAATAGTCGACAGTTTTATTTATTTGTTTTTTCATTATATCTACTTGCAGGTCAACCCATAAGCAAACATGCGGCTAGTTTTATGTGGTTGTCTGTCTTCTTCCGCCTTGATTTCGAAGAAAGATTTCTTTCTTCCTCCTTTTTTTATGTTCATATTAAGTTGAATCTTTTGCAAAAAACTTTAATTCCCATGTGTACTACATAGATTATTCACTATGAAACAAGTTTATCAACTTTCAAAAAATGAAAAAGAGGAATTACAAAAGAACATTTCTCATTTCTTAAAAAAGAAGGATAACATTCTTTTTGCATATTTGCATGGATCCTTTCTAGTGGGACCCTTTCATGATATTGATATAGCAATATTTCTTAAGCCGTTAAAGCTAAACAAAGCATCTTTACTTAGATATGAATTAATGTTGGAAACGAAATTACAAGAACAATTTCATTTTCCATTTGATGTTCGCATTCTTTCTTCTTCTCCATTGGCCTTTCGATTTTCAGTGATAAAAAATGGGATCTTACTTTTTAGTAAAGATGAGTCAAAAAGAACGGATTTTGAAAGTCTTAGTTTCGTTAAATATCATGATTTTCATTTTTATCTTAAACGTTATTTAGGTGATTCATTTGGCATACACGTTTGATGAACATAAAATAAGAACGCTTTCTTCTGAACTGCAAGAAGCTGTTAAACGATTAGAACAACTTTCGGCTTTTTCCCAAGATGATTTTTCTAAGGATACTTGTGAACTACTCCTCCCTATAGTGCAACAGGTTGCACCGTTGAGGAAGGGGCTTCCTTCGAGTATATGGACGTTGGCCTTTCAGCATATTCCATACCTGTCTGTCGAAGATTATCAACGAATTGTTGATAGCGTGTCCACAACGCATTCGTAGATAGGAAACGCAGCATGATGTTGATAGAACTGTTCACATCACGGTCCACTGTGTTTCCACAAATCTTACAATGATACGTCCGTTGATATAATGGCATACGGTCTTTTTTATGTCCACAAGCACAACAGGTCTTTGACGTATCTTGTTCACTGATTGCTCTTACTCTTTTCCCACAAAGCTTTGCTTTATAAGTGAGCAATCCAATGAACCGACCTATGATGCCGGTGTTATGTAGACTCGTATGCAATCCTTTCTGATGTTTATTTTTCTTCACCATCTGTTTCACTGAAAGATCTCCGACGACCAGGGTATTTGCCCTGGTGTTATCAATGATCTTTCTGCTGAGTTTATGAAGATGATCCTTGGTTTGATCGCTGCTTTTTCTTTTACATCGACGAAGGCAAGCATCAAGATACTTGTACCGACGACTGTTCTTCTTACAATGATCACGTCGTTGTTGCAACGCTTTGAAATGTTTCTCCCAATACTTGTCCGGGCGTTGGATCTTGAACTCTTGAGTTTTACCATGGCTGTTGACGGCGGTGTGTTTCATCACCCCAAGGTCAAAGGCTTGATACAAACCGTTATCATGGTATTCTGGTACTGGTTGTTCATAAGTGATTGATAGGTAGAATTGTTTGTCTTTCCGGTAGATGCTGACCTGGTAGATCTTATCAAACTGATATTTTTCAGGTATCGTGAACTGCAAAGGCGTGTTACCGGGGTGTTTGTGAGAGAGTTGGATTGTGCCCTTTTGATGTTTGAACCCGGATTGGTTGTAGGTCATCGTAGTGAAGAATCGTTTTCCTTTGTATTTCGGTGGTCGTGCTTCTTTCCATCCGTTCTTCCAAAGTTGGAAGAATGATTTAAAATCAGCATCAAGGGTTCTTAGAGTGTATTGCAGGACTTTGCTGTATACCCATTTGTATTCTGGGTATTCACTTTTGATCCGTGGAAGTTGGTTCTGCTGGTCAATGTAGGATACAGACTTGTTTTCTTCTTTGAACGTTTCTTTTCGCTTGTTCAGAGCAAAATTGTATACAAGTCTGCATTTCTCTGAGAGATCCCAGAGAACTTGCTCTTGTTCAGGTGTTGGTTGAATCCGTATCTGTTGGGTTAGCTGTATTTTTCTATCCACACATAGTCCCCTTCTTCTATATCACTATCTTTTGGTATAGTGATAAGTTTCTGGTTGTTACTTCTGTTTTTCCATACTTTTCTTTTCATCCTCATAATATCACATATAGTATTAGAAAGTACAAGGTTTGTGGTGCTTTCATCCCCTCCCTTCAGAAGGGGACTTCCTGCACTATAAGTTAAAATAGCAGCTGCAAAATATTTTCTTATCGTTGGTATTGAATCAGCTATTGATCTTTGCAATCATGTTATTTCAAAAAATAGGTTACGTCCACCTGAGGATTATGCGGATACGTTTTTAGTGAT
>JAGXLH010000144.1 GCA_018334795.1 Thermoplasmatota archaeon | reverse complement strand
ATTTGATATGATCGAAGAAGTGGCTGTAATACACCAGGATTAGCATTCACCTGAATTTCAAGAGGCATTTTTACAAAAGTAAAAATCTCATCATCAGATTCTGTAATCTCCGGATTAACATCCTGAAATGATGTTAGTGTTTCTCCTTGATCAGTAGTAATAATTAATGAAGTGATTGGATTGGTATTTGGTGTTTTTGTAGAAATATATTGAGGTGTTGGATAATATGTGTTATAGTACATATCCCATCCATTGTCTAAACTGATATGAGCCCAATCCCACCCGTTAACAAGAACTTTTGTTACAAGGTTCGGAGACCAAGTATGCTCATGTTGCCCAACTCCAGTTACCTGATATTCCTTGCCATCGATTTCAATAGTTCCTGTAACATTACATCCAAAGAAAACATAAGAAGCAAGATTCTGCGTGTTTTTATTTAATGCCTTATCACCAATTGTCCAAAGTGGATCATGTGTAGCAAAAAACGAAAGATCAGCAATGATTTCATGGTTTTTGTCAATATCATTATCCTCAGCATGAACGAACCATTCAGGAGCACTTCCTTCAGCCCAGGAATCCTCAAAACTCAAACCGACACCTGGTGTTTTCGCTTGAAGCGTTGGTTGTTTCAAAATCCCAAGTCCACGTTCCTTATTAATCAATCCTCCGTATTCCTCACCATCAGGACCATGAAGGGTGAACACAAACATATCTGGTTTAGAAGTTCCTAAAAGATCTGATCGAGCCATATGATTAAAACTAATGGTAGCTGTCCATCCTGCCAGTTCACTTTTTTCATCAAAAATAACAGAATAATACCACCATTCTCGGCACACTTGAATCTTATCAAAATGAAGTCCTTCATCCTCAGGAGAAACAGCGCGCATATAACCTGCAGTTAACGAATCAGGAGGCGTGGGTAGTTCAGGTTCCGGTTCAGGTTCCGGCGTTTCCTGCTGTTCAGTCGTAGGGCTAACTACTCTTTCGATTGCAGGAGAAACATATTCAGATTGAGAAAGAACATAACCAGCAATAACTACTAAAATCACCACAATGATCGCATCGATCTTAGAAATACGTAGTCTTTTTAGTAGCCCTGCTGACATAAGAACACGCCGTTGACTTTATTTTTATCTTTATTATTTATTAAAGATTTCTTTACAAGTCTTATCCATATCCATACTGCTGTGCACATACACAAGCATACCTACCTGCGAAAAAGGCACTTAAAATGAGAATTTATCTCTCCTATGGAAGCTGGTTGGGAAGGAAGCACACCCAAGATTTTTTAAGGGTACCCATCCAATACCCCTCTAAATCACCTCTTTCCTTCCCTCAGTCCACAATTTTTTACGTTTTTTGCCGAAGACAAATATTAATAATGCGTTGATTCCATTATGGCTGCAATTTAATAAGATTACCTCTGGGGGAAACCATTGTGGTAAGTGAAAAGGAAATAAAAGATTGTTTTTCTAAGGAACTGACGTGGATAAAAGATGAAACATTAAAAGAAAAAGTTGTTGCAATATGGAAAGCAGCAGCTGATGAACGAGGATGGAATAGCATTCATGATGTCCCATTCACCTTACTCATAGAAGAATCTGGAAGACTTACAGACCATACCAAACGAATGACACATATGGTTTATGCAGTGATGAAGCAGCGAGAAGAGGATTTGAATCAAGATTATTTGATTGCTGGATCCTTGCTTCATGATGTAGGAAAACTCGTGGAATACGATGTCATCAATAAAAAAATCGTTAAGGGAGAATACGGAAAAAAATTCAGACATCCTCTTGCTGGAGCAAAACTAGCCTGGCAACACGATCTTCCTGATGAGATCGCTCACATCATTTATGCACATTCACATGAAGGCGATAAAACAAAACGATCAGCTGAGGCAGTGATCGTAAATCATTGTGATTTCATTGATTTTGAAATCAAGAAATCAATGGTGGAAGAATGAGTGTAACCAATTCTGCAGGAAGAACACTTCCTGAAACTATTGCAGGAGAACACTATAAACCCTTTAAAAAAGCACATAAAAATAATTGTGATTCAAAAGTAATCAGTCTAAAAAAAGCCTTAAAAAAAGCAGATTTGAAAGATGGACAAACCATTTCATTTCATCATCAACTCAGAAATGGAGACTATGTTGTTAATCACACGCTTGATGTCATCAGAGATCTTGAAATAAAAAATCTTAGACTTGCTCAAACTGCATTGTTTCCCATTCATAAACCTGTAATTGATCATATCAAAGAAGGAACAATATCTCGTATCGAGGGAAGTATTAATGGAACTGTTGGTGACTATGTTTCAAAAAATCCTTTACCTTATCCCGTTGTTTTGCGGTCTCATGGTGGGCGGTGGGCTGCAGTCAAAAATGATGAGCTTCACATAGATGTAGCAATTATAGCCGCATCAGCAGCAGATAATCGTGGAAATTGCACCGGTCTTATTGGGAAAAGTGCGTTTGGTCCGATTTGTTACTCTCAAGTTGATGCCATGCATGCAGACCATGTCATTGTTGTCACGGACAACTTAGTTGATCGACCATGTGGCTTTCAAGAGATCACTGAAGAATACGTTGACCATGTAGTGCAAATGGATCAAATAGGCAACCCAAAAGATATTGTTTCTGGTTCTCTAAAAGTAACCAATAACCCTCAAAAACTTCATATTGCACGCCAATGTATTAATCTAATGAGTGCACTTGACCTCATTAAAGATGGATTAATTTTTCAAGCTGGTGCTGGAGGAATTTCACTTGCAGCATTACAATACTTGGATAAAAAACTTGAAGAAAACAATGTGGTTGCAGCTTGTGAAACTGGTGGATTTACTAAGTTTATTGCTGAAATGCATCGAAAGGGCCTAGTAAAAAATGCGTATGGATTGCAATGTTTTGATGTAGAAAGTATAAAATACATAGCAGAAAACCGTCGATTGATAACCGATATTGGTCATTATGCTGATCCATCTTCAAAGGGAAGATTTCTTGATGGACTACATGCCACTATGCTTGGGGCAACGGAGGTTGACACTAATTTTAATGTGAATGTGAACACCCATAGTGATGGAAGATTACTGCACGGAATTGGTGGTCATCAAGATTCAGCAGCTGGAGCTAATCTTACTATGATAACGGTTCCAATATACAGGAAAACAATCCCAGTTATTCGAGATGCAGTTACTACGATTACCACTCCGGGTGATATCATTGATGCAATTGTCACTGATCAAGGTGTTGCTATAAATCCAAACCGAACTGATTTACTTGATAAACTTCAGGGAAACAATGATGTGAATATTGTTTCTATTGAATCGTTAAAAGAAATGGCAGATAAGGAAACTGGTGGTCCACCACAGGTTGATTTCGGTGATGATATTATTGGTATTACTAAATGGCGGAATGGAGAATTATTAGATGTCATTTATAGTGTGAAGGAATGATGTGTTATGGATTGGAAAAGTTCTATTACAAAAGTTGAACCAAATCATTTGATTACCAAAGGGTACCGGCAGCAAGATTTGATAGGTAATATTCCGTTTCCTCATGTTGTATATCTTTTGATTAAAGGAGAACTGCCGAGTAAATCACATGGGAAGATGATGGATGCAATTCTAACATCTTGTATTGACCATGGAGTAACCTCTCCGTCTCCGATGGCTTCCCGAGTCGTTGCTTCAGGGGGTGTCCCGCTTCCAAGTGCTGTGGCTGCTGGAATTCTTAGTATTGGTGATGCACATGGGGGAGCAATTGAAAAAGGAGCTCGATTCATGCAAAATGGAGTTAAACGTATGATGGATGAGGGTTGTTCAGTTGAAGTGATGGCAAAAACGCTTGTTGCTGAATCAAGAGAAAAACATCAACGTATTCTAGGTTTTGGTCATCGGGTTCATAGTGAGGATCCGCGTACAGTTCGTTTGTTTGCTCTTGCTGATGAATTAAAGATTGCCGGTGATCATATTCACTTGGCAAAGGAAATTGAAACGGAATTAGCTGAAGTTCTTGG
>JAGXLH010000143.1 GCA_018334795.1 Thermoplasmatota archaeon | reverse complement strand
GATCTAACAGTTTCTCTAAAAGATCACCCATACATCCTCCAGCAGGATAGAATGCTTTCGTTTGACCTCCAAGACGTTTGATAACTCGTGAAACATTTAGTCCTCCACCACCAGGATCATACTGAGGAGAATTACATTTTAGTTTTCGCTCGTCTTTTACAACAGATGTGGTACAGCTTTGATCCACTGAGGGATTCAATGTTATGGTAATTATAGATTTCAAAGAAATAATCACACTCCAAATTGTTTTTTTATTTTTTAGGCCGGGAATACTGCGTGGGCTGAGTGAAGCGAAGGCCCGTAGATGAAAGGCGGATACTTTTTTTCTGAATTACACATTCTAAAATATGTCGCGCGCAGCACGACAGGAACGTGTATTTTTTGAAAGAGGTAATCTGTAGTAGTGCTAAAAAGATTTCGGGGGATACCCGAAACAATTGGATTGAAATGCTGTTTGTCACCAAAAAACGTTTTCGATGTTTCCGGAAACAAACTCATATTGGAACCTGTGAACAACGATTAAAAGAGTTGAAATCTCTTGGTTTTGAATTTGGAGAGTTTGGATTTGCAGATAACCACGTTCACTTTCAAGTAAACATCCCAAAAAGATATTCTGTTGAAGAAACGGAGATTATCTTGAAATCAGAAACCGCGAAAAGAATGTTTAGGGATCATCCGGGTTTCCGCAAACGGTATCCATATGGAGCGTTTTGGAGTGGTTATGAACACTACCAATCGATCGGATTGAAAAATTTTGATGAGTCAGCGCAATATTTACGTGATCAAGAAAAGCATCATCATGTGAAGATTATTGATGATCGTCAACAAACCCTCGATGTTTTCCCGCCGACCGGGGATGCGGCATGACCGAAGAATTGAGGGCGTGCCGAGGAAGGGAAGGCGGAAGGGGGTTATAGGAGGCGAAGCCCTCCTATTTCACTTGTCATTCCATCGTTAAATCTTGAAAAAACAAAAGAACTTTCTATTGAATCAGCAAAACGAGTTTTGGCATTATAAACCTGAGCCGCATCATATAATGTTTTACTAAAAATCAACTGCATTAAATGTATCATCTAAAATTTACTATCTTATAGATGTAAACGGCATACAAACAATACTTAACTTATCAGACACGGTTATTAAACTTTTATTACTGACAATGGGAAAAGAGAAAAAAATAGGTTTTTATTAGATTCATTGGAAAAACATAAACACCATAATTATGCCTACAAGAACGGGTTGATGTGCAAAATATATAAGAAGAGAATGCCGTCCAATAAAACAAATTTTTTCAGATAAACCTAGACTGGATCTATCTCTGAAATGAAACCGTCGTTTTCCATCAGGATATAACAAATGTCCAAAAGCGATTCCCAGTAATACAACTCCAAACCAAGGAAGTAAAGGAAAATAATCAATGGTAAAATAGTTTGGTGGTAAGAACCCAAATGGAATCAAATACTGAAAATCAAAGGTCATTAGGCGAAGAAGTAATCCACTAATGATAATCATATTCCCAAGGATAAGATTTAATTTGATAAAACGAAGGAATGGAATCGATAAGATAATGCAAACACCAATACAATGAAGAATCCCAAAGATAACGAATCGTTCAGGAATAATAATCCAAGAAACCAAGGTAATAATTAATCCTAATCCAACAAGTTTCAATCCTCTTTTTACAAACCGTTTATATATTTGAAAACGAAATATTTTCTTTTTTCTCTTGTTGTAACTAATAGTCAATGATATCCCAACAAGAATCACAAAAATACTAGCAGTAATACTTGCAGCTATAGCAAATGGACCAGTCCACAACTTATAATAAATAATCGTGTAATGATTTAAATCATAAATGAAATGAAATGAAATCATCAATATGATTGCAATACCTCGGAGGAAGTCAATTTCCCATAATCTTTTATCAGCTGATTTTAAACGCATGAAAAACTAAAGAAGTAGAATAAATGAGCATATTTAAAATATATGAGAATTTAAAGAGAAAAATCCATAAAAGTATAAATTCATAGTTTTATTCAAATAAAATATTCATTGATCACATAAAAAATGAGCCAAAGGATATATAAAAACTTATAATCAATATAAGACTTGAGCTAACTGTAATTAAAATATTATCATCAATCAATCCAAATTCATAATGTTCAATTACTGAAGATATACCTCCCGCAAGCATACCTCCAACAGCCAACCCACCAAATAATCCAAAAAGGTAACCTAGGGGAATACAGGTTAATGCCATGAACACATTTCCTATATAGTGTTTTGATCGTTCTCCAAAGAAAGCATTCCGAATGATACCTGTGATTCCATCTCCAAAAGCCATAAACAGTGCAGGTAGAATTGCAAGGTATGGATTATCAAAAAGCATCCATAACACAAAAATCGATATTCCCCACATTAAACAAAAAGTTACATCATTAATATCCTTCTTATTTTGAAACCAATATAATTTATCTCCTTTTTCATGTGAAAGATAAGTAACTAATGCTAATAAAATGCCAGCAATTAATGGATAAAACGGAGAGGAATACAAAGGAACAAAAAGTGCGACAATTCCTCCTGCAAAGATATGTACAAATTTCCGATTGTAATACACTGCATCTTTACTGTTTAATCCTTTATTCCGTCCAATGATATACACATATTTGGTCAAATACAAGACAAGTGCTGTATACACCACAAGTAATGCAGAAAGTACAATATCAAAGTCCATTAGGCTGCAGAGTATACACTTCTCATATATAACATTTTAAAAAATAGTATTTAAAAGATGTAAAAGTAATAGATTTTAACATAGCATCAATATGTTTGATTATGGATAATACTATCTAATGATCGTTTTGGAACATGTAAAACTTGGTTTTCATCAAGCCAGTATTCGCTATTATGATCATCAGTCTCAATAACCGGAGATTCATCCCTATATCCCAATGCAATCACACCTTCCAATTGATAATTATTTGGAATTTGAAAGAGTTGTTCAATTCTTTGCTTATCAACATTTAACAAAATACAACTACCGATATTTTTTGTTTCTGCAAATAAAACAATATGTGCTGAAGCAATACCCACATCATACGCAACTAATCCTTCTTTCTTGTTTGAATTGATAAGAAGAATATATGCCATGGGTTGTTCTTCTTCTGATGGTTCCCAAGATGAAAGATATCCTGCCCAATGAATACAAGAAAACAATTTTTCTCTTAATGACAAATTAGTGACAATAATATATTCAAGTGGTTGTAAATTTTTTCCTGAAGGCATTAATCGAGCGCAATTCACACATTCTTTCAAAATTGAAAATGAAACCGGTTTTTGTTTAAATCGACGGATACTTCGCCTCTGTTGAAAAATCGATTTGATTTGTTCATCATTCATTTTTTTATAACCCTCTAAAAGAAAGTATAAAGCTTTTGTTTTATCATGTTTGTGCAATGGTAAAATTCATATGAGACTACAAACATAATCCCTGTTCATGGCACGAAAGGTACGTCCTACATCCTGTTGTGGTGGAGCTGCAAGAGTGGGAAAATCTATTGTTCGCAATGCTTCTAAATCTATGGAGAAAACCATGATTAAGCAAGCAAAATCACTTTATGATAATCCCTTTAAAGTATTGCCAGATTTTGAAGACAAGGAATCTAAAAAGAGATTTAAAAAAATCAGAAAAAATCTTGAAAAAGTCGACAAAGTAAAAGAAGATGTTAACAAACTTGAAAAATTATCCAAAAAAAAGAATTTATCTGGTGCTGTTGCAGGAACTATGCTTATTGCACATAGTGAAAAAGCACCGTTTTTAGCTGCAGCTAAACTTCCAACTGGTCTAGTGTATTATGCTCAACGTGGACAAGCACCTAAAGAGTATCTTATTGCCGCTCAACACACGGATAATCCATTATATCGTATTTTTGGCATTAGAGATATTGCTTTGAAATATCATCTTCACATTTATTCATGGGATTCAGGTTTTGTATCAACGGGATCATCTCCAAAACCTCCAAAGGA
>JAGXLH010000142.1 GCA_018334795.1 Thermoplasmatota archaeon | reverse complement strand
GGGAGATTATCAACCAGTAATAAATACTATTCAATATATATCAAATGCAAAAATCAAAATTTGTTATTCTGAGATAAAAACACAGAGCGCATCTCTAATCACTAATTCTTACGATTTATTAATCATTTCACCAGAAGAATTTGTTAGTTTATTAGATCCATTGGTAACTCATAAAGAATCTATTGGTATCAAAACAAGAGTGAAAACAGTTGAAGATATTCTTTCTGAATATGTCGGCCAGGATCAGCCCGAACAAATTAAATATTTCATCAAAGACGCAAAAGAAAATTGGAATGTAACTCACGTCCTTCTAATGGGAGGATTGAAATCCTATATTTATGCAAAAGATAAAGATGATCGGAATCACGGAAGTACAAACGGATGGCATGTACCTGTCAGATATACCAATATTCGTCATAGTAATGAAGTAGGAGTCATTTCCGATTTATATTATTCAGATTTGTATCGATATGACGAAGAGAACGCTAAGTGGGAGTTTGAAGATTGGGATTCAAATGAGGATGGCATTTTTGCAAATAGTGAATTCAACAATAGAGATACACTTGATTTGATACCTGATTTGTATGTAGGAAGACTTGCATGTAGAACAACATTTGAAGTCAATACCCTAATAGATAAAATCATTCATTATGAATCTACTTCTCCGGAAGAAAAACCGTGGTACAATCGAATGGTTGGTATCGCAGGGAGGACGTTTGACTTGTTCAGCGGATTAGATCAAACACAGCAAAATGATTCTGATTCAGTAAATATTTCTGGTGATGAATGGCAGGAATTCAAACCAAGATCAGGAATACTTTCAAGAATAGAGTTAAAGATCCGCTCATTCTCACCTGAAACTAAACCGCCATTAACAGTTACTTTGGAAAAACCATTAGGTACCACATTAGCTTCTTCGGAAATACCTTCAAATCAAATTCCGTGGAATAGAAGCGAATGGGTATCGTTTGACTTTCAAAATTTCAGTGTTGAACAAGGTGAAAAATATTTTATCAGTGTAACCTCTTCTCAAAGTGACGTATACTCATGGCAGTACTCCAAACCAATCCTCCCAGGTTTGAGCCGATATGAAGCAGGTAATTCTAGTTTAGGGGATGATTTAGATTGGTGTTTTAAAACCTTTGATCTGCCCAAAGGAAGAAAGCAAGCTGATGGAGAATATTCCGTTGATACTGCGTTTCGATACATGAATCCAGTCATCAATGAAGAAATACGGGTTTATTGGTCAAATGAAGGAACAGACAAACCAGTTCCAGAAACTCAAGATATTATTGATGTGTTCAATCAAGGTGCGGGTTACGTGAACATGGAGGGACATGGAAATCCTTTATCATGGGCAACTCACCCCATTCCTGAAGGAGCTCCGTTTACAGGAGGCTTATCTATAACTGATTTTCCACAATTGAAGAATCAGGAAAAACTTCCAATAGTTGTTGTTGGAGGATGTCATAACGCATTGTTTAATGTATCTTTGTTGAGAACCTTAATTGGAAGGCCCCATGAAAATTGGTACTGGACCAGTGGTTTTATTACGCCTATTTGTTTCTGTTGGGGTCTTTGTGCACTTCCTCAAGGAGGTGCTATTGCTTCAATGGGCTGTACTGGTCTTGGATTAGGCGGTAGTCCACCTGATTTGGAGAATAGTGGAGGTCTTGATTGTAATTTCTTTTATAAGGTTGGGAATGGTGCAACTTCACTCGGCGAGGCGCATAGTGGTGCGATACAGAAATATGTTCTTGAAAACAAAGTAGTAGTTGATGAAATGTTTTGCATCGTAGAATTTCATCTTTTTGGAGATCCAAGTCTTGGATTAGGTGGAAATATATAACCAAATTCAAGTATCTTTCCTTCTTCTTCTTTTTATTTCCAAATGAAATGATGAGACAGTTTTTTATAACGTTTACATTAAATTTTTTCTATTATAAATACAAAAATTTTAAATTATTATTTTATTATATATAATTATTTTTTATTTTTGTCCTTAATGTAAAATATAACTAGAGAAATAGTATATAAATCTCCTCTCACATATACTTTCTTAAGTTTAAGGGGTGAATTAGTATTATTACAGAGAAAAAAGAATTATTATATGCATTTTTCATCGTTTTTTTACTTTTTAATGGCCTATCTGTTCCTCTACTGGCTGAATCCTTAAATCAACAAATACCGTCAAATCCATACAAAAAAGATTTTGTCAACCTATCAAATGTCAACGAATCAAATTCATGGAGTATAGAAACAGTGGATAACATGGGTGAAGTGGGGTGGTATAGCACACTTGTAATTCACAATAATAGAATCTATATTTCATATTATGACATGGAAAATAGCAATCTAAGACTCGTCTCTCAAAAAAGCGAAAAATGGAACATTGAAGTCATCGATGAACAAGGTGATGTGGGCATGTATAATTGTCTCGTTATCGATACGGATGGTATTATCCATATTAGTTATTACGATAAAACAAATGGTAATTTGAAATATGCAAAAAAATCAGGCGAAATCTGGGAATATGACATCGTAGATGAGATGGGAAACACAGGTCTTGATACTGCAATAGCACTTGATAAAAATCAAAACGTTCACATATCATATTACGATGGAACGGAGAGCGCGTTAAAACATGCAACCAAAATAAATAATAACTGGGAAATTGAAACCATTGATAATAACGGAAATGTTGGATGTGGATCCTCAATAAAAATAGACTCTAATGATGTCATGCATATATCATACACAGATAACGACAAAGGAGCACTTTGGTACGCAAAAGGAACTCTTTCGAATTGGGAAACAAATTGCATTGATAATAAAAGCCTTGTATTTGGTTCTACAGCAATTAGTTTAGACAATTTAGGAAATCCTCATATTTGTTACTACGATGTACCAAATCCTACAGAAGATTGGTCATTAAAATATGCTACCAAAAACGGGGAAAAATGGTTGTTAGAAACAATCGATCCTAACTTAAAATATTTCTGGAATGAATGGGGCTGTTCTATTGATGTTGATGATTTTAATCGAGTTCATGTTGGTTACTATGCTTGGCAAAATTGGAACATTAATTATGCTTTAAAAACAACGAAAGGCTGGGAAGTTGAAATTGTTAAATCAGAAGGATCTGTTGGTGGCTATGCTTCAATAGATGTAAATGAATCAGGCTATCCACATCTTAGCTTTATGGATATGAACGAATTTTCATTGAATTATGCAAAGAAGCTCAATTTTCATCCAGAAAAGCCCAATAGACCAGTTGGAAGAAAAATTGGTATTGTAAATAATACTTACGAATTTGAAACGAAAACAACCGACTTCGATGAAGATACTATTTCATACATGTGGAACTGGGGAGATGAAAGCAGTACAGGATGGTCACCCTATTTTCAGTCTGATGAAAATATAAAAATGAGTCATACATGGTCTGAAAAGGGAACATATTATGTTCGTGTGAAAGCAAAAGATGAAAATGGTCTTGAAAGTATCTGGTCAGATCCAATAAAAGTAGTACAAACAAAAAACAATAAAAGACCAATATTTAGTTCACCACTTATTGAAAGACTAATTACATCACTCTTAAGAATCAGTACGTAAAAATAATCCTAATGAAGAAGAAAATTCAAAAAAGTTATTCTTTTGATTCAACCAATCTCGTTATTGAATAATGAAATAACTTACATTGACCTAATACTTAACTTAAAGGACTGGGAGTCCAACGATTTAATTAATTTATTTTGCCTTAAAATGCAGAGATTTAAACCCAATTAAATCACATTAAGATTTCATAAAAAGTCATTTCAACTGTACTATCACACATTTCAAACGGGTAACACTATCTCCGATATTTCAAAAATTAAAATAGAATATATGACTCCTCTCGAAAGAAATTATCAAAAAAAATACCATCATGTAAATAAGCATGAGAGTAAAAAAGATATACGCCGAGGGAGAGATTTGAACTCTCGCTTCCCACGAGGGGAAACCGGCTCTCAAGGCCGGCGCGGTAGGCCGGACTTTGCTACCTCGGCATCAATACAGTGAAAACAAATGAAGAATTAAGTAAA
>JAGXLH010000030.1 GCA_018334795.1 Thermoplasmatota archaeon | reverse complement strand
GGGGAAGAAAGAAACAGTAAGATATAGCAATTATGTTTTCATACGCTGTTGTTATTAGCAGGATAGAAAACATTTAACGATTTCTTTTCTTTTTTTTGTTTTATTTTTTTCTTCATTCATTGATAGATCAGTGAATGAAATAATGGAGGAATGAGTAAATAAAAAAAAATTTTTCACTCATTTTTGGGTTATACTTATATAGCGTTATTTTACTAAGAAATAAGCCGGAGATAAATATAGTATGACAAATTTTCTAAGTAAATTTTTGTTTATAGGAGCAGTTGCTTTTATATTAACAATCGGTGGAACAGTAGCAGCTATAACTGAAACTGATGATGTTGGGGACGTATGGCATTACCAAGAAACAGATGGAGGATGGTCCTGGGATAAATATTCTGGAGACAAACCCAATTTGGATATAACAGAAGTTTCCCATTCTTTTGATGGCAATGAAGTAACCTTGACTATGAAGGTCAACGGAATAATTGAAGACTCTGAAGAAATAACCTATATACTCTATCTAGACGGTGATAACAGCAATTACGGTGCTTATTATACCAATAATGCAGGATATGTTGGTGGTGAAGGCGAAGCATCAGGTTTTTACGACATGATAGATAGTCCAGTATCCGGTAATACCTTTTCAGCTACATTTGAAGTAGATAATCCTGATGAGTCTTATACCGTATATGGTTATACTCAGGAATATATTGGCTCTGAAGAACATTGGGGCGATTATGCACCAAACGAGTACGCTCCATGGCATTCTGAAGATGATGATACGGATGATACTGATGAAACGGATGATACCGATGACAGCGATAGCGGTGATGACACAGACGATGGGACTACCAACGGAGACGACGATAGTACAGATGAGGCTACAGATGGTACAAGCAATGGTGAAGACAGCCCAGGTAATGGAACACCTGGTTTCGAACTAATGTTAGTTTTCTTAGCAATAATAGTGGCAACTATATTCATAATAAAAAGAAGAAAAATATAAACCGATGATATGAATATAAATTAGTATAGGAATTATTCTAGATATAAAATCTAGATACTTCTTTATTTTTTTTTTAATATCTACTTTATGATCCCACCCATAAAATAAAAAAAACTGACTCGGAACCCTATTTTTATCTGAAGACACCTTCTTTTTTTTCTTAGGTAAAAAATCATATCAGTAAAAAATATTCTATAAAAAATGTGAATACTCTGGGTAGAGTCTATACCATCAAAATTTGAAATAAATATAGAAAATATTATATTTACTGTTGAATTTGAAAAAATTTTTTTGATACAAACCGGAATGAGTTTTCAATAGAATTTCGAATCTATCTTTCGAGCAGTAGCAACAAGTTGCTTTGCCACTGGAGACCGCATTAATTTAGCTTTGTTACCCACTAATTTGAATTTTCTCATTAATAATCCTCGAATAGGATCGATTTCACCTTTGAGCAGTTTCTCCCAATTCGAATACTTCCCAATATATTGAAATTCAGCTTCAGGAACTGATGAAGCATCAGTTATCATTTTTGCCTCTTTGCATGTGCCATGAGATAGATCAAGGTATAAATGAACCGTATCATCAAATTTATCATCAGGATTAATAACGAAAAGAAAATCTCCTTCCCATTCCTTAGATGCTTCTTGAAAATCTTTACCGAGTTCTCCATTTAATGCTTCTTTGTATGCCTCAATCCATTGCTTACTTGGAAAATCATATGCCATGTTCATATCTCCTAATTATGACCATCAAAAAACAACTTTGATCCCCTTAATAATGTTTTGTAACCTATTAACTAAACATCGAGATAAGAAGAATAAAAAACTCAAAATAACAACACATCTTCTTATTTTCACAAATTATTTGAATAAATCTTTTATATTAACCCTCATGAAAACGATTATAACTCTGTTTCAAAGTGATAATCATTCAGATTCCTTTTTATCAAAAATAGCAAAAGAAATAAACACAATCATCGAATCAAATGATTGCACGCTTAATACTATTGATCTCAACAAGCTTACCATAAAACCCTGTCAGGGATGTTTTCAATGTTGGACTAAAACGCCAGGATCTTGTATTCTCAACGATGATGGTAACATAATAACCAAAGCATACATGAATTCAGATATCGTCATTTTCTTATCAAGAATACGGTTCGGCGGATATGATTCTCTGATGAAATGTGCATTTGACCGAATGATACCCACGATCTTACCATTCTTTTGCCAACACCAAGAAGAAACCCATCATAAAAAACGATATGAAACCTATCCTTCTATAATTTCCATTGGACTTCTCAAAGACCATGATGAAAAACAAGAAACAATCTTCAAAGAATTACTCAACCGAAATACGCTAAATTTCTATCCACCAAAAACCTCTCAAGTTATTATCGCTGAACACGATCAAGATCTTTCAAACAAACTATCAACTGGACTACAAGAAATTATGGGAGAGGTCTGATACTATGAACCCATCAATTCTTATGATCATTGGCAGTCCTCGTCTGAGAACCTCTAATTCGTATTCCATTGCTCATTATATCAAACAGGGATTAAAAAAACTTGGATGGAACACAGATCTTATGTTTGCTCATAAAGCATTTTCATCTGATGAGATCATGCATGAACTTATACAAAAAACACAAAACGCATCGATTATAGGTATTATTTTTCCGTTGTATGTTGATGCAGTTCCAGGTCCACTAGTAAATGTTCTCACTCAACTCTGTGAACATCATCGACAAGAAAACACTGAGCAAAAAGTATTTGCTATTGTCAATCAAGGATTTCCAGAACCGCACCAATCGAATCTTGCGTTAGAAATCATTGATCAATTCACAAAAGAATACCATGCAATGTATTTAGGTGGCTATGGCATCGGTGCAGGAGGGGTAATTGGTGGCATGCCCATTGAACAGATCAAACATCGATCAAAACAATTAGTAAAAGCATTAGATCTAACTATCCAGAGTCTTCATCAACAACAATCTCTTTCAAATCAAGCTGAACAGCTATTATCAAAGCCGATTTTTTCAAAATCTCTGTATCTAACCTTTGGAAATATGGCTTGGAAAAAACAAGCAAATAAACATGGAGTAAAAAATCTTTATCAAAAACCAGATAAGCAAATATAAAAAATACTTTTTCTCCTGTAATTCTCAGTGAACTAAAAAAATTATCATCCTTGAACATGATGGAAAATAGCAGGATAGATGGAAAAATACGGGGATAGTTTTGAAGATCTAGTGCAACATCGCCCATATAATGGATTATTTATTCTCTTTCAAATCCCCACATCACTAGGAAAATTTAATTCACTTCTTTCATTTGTGTTTTTGATTCTTTTTTAATTTATATTCCAATGAATGTAAATAACGGATTAATTGAAAGAAATCAGGATATCGAAGAAAATTTTTTAAATAGGAAGATGTATCCAATTTTAATCAGTTAATTATGTAAAATGGGGATATGGTTGTGGTGAAGAAGAGAATTATTAGTAGAATTCTATTACTTTTGGTTATCTTTTCATTGTGCATACCATCGATTGCTATCCCCAGTTATCAAAATCAAACGATGGAATCGTACCCGGAAATTCAGCCAAAAATCGAAAGCAATGGATTAGAAAATGGTTGGTACTTCTTACCGAGCTATCAAAATTATGCCCCGAGTGGATTACCAGATTTTGATCAACGGCAAAATAGTACCTGGAAAAGAGGATTTATCTGGTCATTTTGCGGACCAGTAGCACTTGCAAATATCTTTTGGTGGTTTGATTCAAAATATGAAGATGAACATGGATTTCCTGGAGATGGAAAAGATGATTACCCTTTAGTTTCCAACTATAACACGTATTCGGATCCGCTACCCGGTCCGGCCTATGATGATCATAATTTCAATAACGTTAATGATTTATCAACTGCCTGGAGTCATAAACCAGGAAGCGGAGAACTTATCGAACAACTCGCCACATATGTTGATATCTATTGGCACAAAATACCATTTTTAACCATTAGTGGAACAGATCGATATCAGTTAGCTAATGGGGCGAGGAAATGGATCAAAGATGCAGGTCTTGAGAATGCTTATAAAATCGAAACCATTGCACAACCTAGTTTTTCTTTAATTGCAGATCGGGTGCAAAAAAATCAAGGTGTCATTTTACAAGGTGGTTATTACATTCCAAGATTACCAAAGATAGTGTCACTTATATCCGGTCATTTTTTTGCTGTTGCCGGTGTTCATCCTGATGGATACATTGCAATTTCTGATTCACTTTATGACATTGCGAATGAAACTGATAACTACACCTTACATAATGATCCACAATATGTTTCCCATGATATCTTTAAAATCAGTGATGATCCACCCTATCCTAAACTTGCTAAATGGTGGATTCCATCGTTTCAACGGTATCGACGAGTTTTAATCAGATCAGCAATCATCATATCCGAAAAAAACGAAGAAATCGATTAAAACACTCTTTTTTCTCAAAGGTTCTTAATACTAATTGATATAAAAAAATTAAAGCACCAATTCTTAAGATATATTTTTAAAACAGTGCTTACATATTAATAATATCAAAAGGAGCGTTTTTTATCATGCTGAAGCGAAATAAAAGTTCACTTGCTGTTCTTTTCGTTACCCTGACTACCATATTTCTACTATGTTCATCTACTACTCTAGTGGCATGTTCAGGTTTTACTATTAAAAAAGATGACCAAGTGATTATAGCACACAACAAAGACTGGCATAATCCACAAACAACGATGTACTTTTACCCTGCAAAAGAAGGGTCATACGCTCGATTATTCTTTGAAATTCCATTTCCTCATATTTTTAATCGGGATTATAAGGTTTTAGCTGGAGGCATCAATGAACATGGATTATGTTATGAAAGTTTTGTCACTCCCTTTAATCCTGCATCATTTGAACTGTTTAAACCACCACTATTCAAAAATCCAGTTGATTACCTGTTACAACAGTGTACTACTGTGGAAGAAGTAGTCTTGTATATAGAATCTCATAATTTGTTTTTCCTAAATTACATCCTGAGTTTTGGCCAACTCTTTGTAGTGGATAAAACGGGTGATGCAGCAATCATAGAAGGAGATGACATTATCAGAATTCAAAAAGATTATCAAGCCTGTACTAATTTTTTACAGAGCAATCCCAGCTTAGGTAATTATCCTTGCTGGCGATATGAAGCGATCATCGAATCATTAGAAAACGCATCTACCATATCCAATTCATTTGTAAAATCATTACTTGAATCAGTACAACTTTACGCTCAATATTCCTGGATTCTTAATCCAAGTGAACTCAGTCTTGAACTTTATCACTTCCATGATTTTGAACAGGGTATACATATAAACCTCACAGAAGAATTCAACCAACCAGCACATTCCTATTTTCTTCCCTCTCTATTCGAACCAGCTAATAATACTGCACCAAATAAACCACATGTCCCAGTTGGACCATTAACAGGCACTGTCAATAATGCATATCTCTTTGAAACTAATACTACAGATGCGGATAATCATCCTAGTGAGATTTATTATCAATGGGATTTTGGAGATGGTACCCAAACCACTTGGATTTACACCTATCAACCATATCGGGGAAGTAGGACACACCAATGGAAAAAACCAGGAACATATCAAATAAGAGTAAAGGCTAAAGATATCTATGGCAAAGAAAGCCCCTGGTCAGATCCCTTCTGCATAGAAATCACCCCAAAACAAAACCTTGGCTCCTACTTTTTCAGATAACTAGTTCATCTGAAATATCTTAATTTTTTTTTCAAAGGCTTTCAAGGTTCATGAAACAGAGAACAATTTTTTTACCATTCATCAAGGATAGCAGGATTAGAAAAAATACGATCAAGATGATTCTGAAACGGTATGAAATCAGCTCCATCCAAAGCTCGATGATCAATAGTAAGACTCAACGGTAAAATCTTTCGAATCCCGATTTTTTGCTCATTAGCCTCAGTATACACTGCAGGACGGTCTTGAATTGCATTGATTGCCACCGCAAACACTTGAGGGCTGATCAGATCAAGCAAGGTAATACCACCTCGCTGATGCTGAAAAACACTTCCCAAATTCGAAACCAACACACTGGTATCAAAAATATCCGTAGCAGTAATCTTGTCCTCATCTGGAACCCGTAAATATTCCTTAATTCTTTTTCTACTCAGCCGAATCTTATTTCTACCAATCTTGGTATGAAAGATCTGCCAGATTGCCCCAAGATTAAAATGTTTGAGATGATCAACTATCTCTTGCTTAGCAACAACATACTGCATTGCATCAATATCAGTATTTTTTACTCTCCGTTTAATATCATTTAATCCCTCAGCAATCTGACGTAAAGACTTTTCGCCAACATTATGAATCGAAGGAGTAATCATCCGCTTATCAGGCAATAAAAATGGAACCGTAATACTGATCTCTTTGATATGATGATGAGTTCCTACTTTCGTTCGAAAATTATAATGAAGAATCGCATTCAATTTCGGCGAACCTTTCAACGCTTCAGCAATTACTTTCAACATAACAACAGTAAACGTTATAGGATGACTATCCTCAAGTTTACTTCTTTTTTTTTGATAATAATCGAAGAACGATGTGATATCTGGTTCATACAAATAGGTTGCATGTGGCGTACTTCCCCACCCACTACTTGTTGCATGAGCAGTAATACGACGGTTGATATCAAAGATATCACTTTTTAGAACAGTAAGACGTTTACCAACAAGACTCATAAGTTATCCCCTTGAGAATGCCCTATTAATAACTTGTATTAATACGTGTTGGTAACAATAGGAACCATTTGAACCATATGTTTTATTTTTCAAGTTTATCCTTTTTCAGTTTTCATACATCTATTGGAACACTATGGATTAATCTTGCATCAAAAAAAGAAAAGGATTCAAGGATGAAAACAATCAATTCTTAGATGATAATCGTTCCTAATACCCATTACGTCCGGAATGCGAATTCATACGAATCCAGTAAATCACGCCACAAACTTCCCTCATCAGGAAATGACGTGGTAACATCTAAGGGCGCGAGTGGGATGAAAACGAAGTAACGCATACTAAATATATTTTTACATCACTTAAATCCAGATTTTAACTAGAAGAACCTCATAACTGTAGAAATCTATAAATAGTATCACGAGTTGTGTTGGCTAAAAAGAATATAGATTATTGTTCCTTATATCTGATTTTTTTCAAATCTGAGGGATATTTTTCTTTACATTCTTTTTAATGAAAAAAATAATAGAAAAGTATACTGAGGAAACACATATGAACGGAAAAGTAAAATGGTTTAACTCCCGGAAAGGATTTGGATTTATTGTTGATGAAGATGGAAAAGATATCTTTGTACATAAAAATGATATTGCTCCGGGAACCCGTCTTTTTGAAGACGATGCAGTTGAATACGAAAAAGAAGAATCAGATCGCGGACCAAAAGCGGTTAACGTAAAAAAAATTGAATAATTGGTTGAATTACAACCTTATTCTCCTATTTCTTTTGAAATTTTTTAAACTTTGAATATAGGTTTGATCTATTTGAATCAACATTTAACAAAGAAAAAAAAGAGTAAAAACAAACAAGAAATAGAGCGGACCATGAACTGTCCCTCCTGCGGAAGTACTCATCTCTCAAAGGATTATAGTAGAGCAGAACTTGTTTGTGAAGACTGTGGATTAGTAATAGATGCGGAAATAATAGATCATGGACCAGAATGGAGAGCATTTGATAGCGAACAACGAGAAAAAAAAGCTCGAACTGGTGCACCGATGACCTACACTATGCATGATAAAGGTCTTTCTACTACTATCGGTTGGCAAAATAAAGATGCCTATGGAAAATCAATTCCATCTCGAAATCGAGCTCAACTATATCGACTGAGAAGATGGCAAATTCGAACCAGGATTAGTGATAACAGCGAACGAAACCTCGCTATTGCCTTATCCTCAATGAATCGAATGTCATCAACACTTGGATTGCCACGAAATGTTAGAGAAACCGCTGCAATGATCTATCGAAAAGCAGTATTACAAAATCTTATCAGAGGACGAAGTATCCATGGAGTATCTGCTGCAGTCCTTTATGCTGCATGCAGACAATGTAATGTGCCAAGAACACTTGAAGAGATCAGCACTGTTTCAAACATGTCAAAAAAAGAAATCGGAAAGAATTATCGAAATATCTCTCGAAAACTCAAACTCAAACTACTTCCAACCACACCTCAAGATTATATTTCTCGGTTTAGCAGTCAATTACGGTTAAGCTATGATGTTCAAAGCAAAACCAATGAAATACTAAAAAAAGCAGCACATGAAGAACTGACCAGTGGAAGAGGTCCAACGGGTTTGGCTGCTGCAGCATTATACATGGCATCTGTTCTTTGTGGTGAACGAAGAACACAAAGCGAGATATCTGCGGTAGCTGGAGTAACAGAAGTTACCATTCGAAATAGATATAAAGAACTTTCAAAGAAATTAGATATTGATATCATCATGTAAAAAAAATTATTTTCTATAATCTTAACATAAAAAAACAAAAACAATACTTGATATAAAATCGGAGAACACAACACTATGAAATTTGAAGAACTCAATCTTAACCAACATCTTATCGAACAAACAAATAAACAAGGATTCGAACAACTAACCCCAATACAAGAAAAATGTATCCCAGAAATCATTAAATTAAAAGATGTGGTAGGACAAGCAGAAACTGGATCTGGGAAAACAATCGCGTTTTGTTTACCAATACTAGAAAAAATTAAACCTGGAAAGGGACTACAAACCATCGTATTAACCCCAACCAGGGAATTATGCATACAAGTGACCGATGTGTTTCAAACATTTGGTAAAAAAATAGATGTTACCACAACGAGTGTGTATGGTGGCGTTGGTATACATCCACAGATTAAAAAAATAAAAACCTCTGAAATCGTGGTAGCAACACCTGGAAGAATGCTAGATCATCTTCGCAGAAGAACCATTGATTTTAGAAAAGTCAGATTCCTCATTTTAGATGAAACCGATAAAATGCTAGAGATGGGTTTCATTCATGATGTCGAAAAAATCATTAGTTACACACCAAAGAACAGAAACACGCTAATGTTTAGTGCAACGATTATGAGGGATGTTAAACGATTAATGCATAAACACTTGAAAGATCCAGTGATCATTAAAACAAAATCACAAGTAGATAAAAGCAAATTACATCAGATCTTTTTTGATATTCATGATAAAAAAGATAAATTCTCACTCCTTGTTCATTTACTAAAACATAAAACATCAGATCTTGCCATTGTTTTTTGTGCGACTCGAAAGGAATCAGATCTAGTTGCTAAAAATTTGAAAAAACAAGGGATAGTTGCTTCAGCTATTCATGGTGGGATGACACAGAAACAACGAACAATATCACTAGATAAACTAAAAAAAGAAAAAACAGATGTGCTTGTTGCAACTGATGTAGCTGCACGAGGATTAGACATCAAAAACGTTAGTCACATCTATAATTATGATGTTCCAAAAACACCAACAGAATATATTCATCGCATAGGACGAACGGCTCGTGCTGGAGAAAAAGGAGTAGCAATCACGTTGTTAACCCGTCCAGACCATGATAATTTCAGAAGAGTGCAAAGTGATGATGAACTTAAAATTAACAGAACAGAAATCCCTGAATTCAAAAAAGTTCCGTTTTTCATCCCTCAAAAAAGAAGAAGATTCAAGAAGAATAGAAGACGAAGAAGATAAGATTGAACATTCAATTATTTTTTTTTGACTAATATCCACCAATCTTTAGTGTTGGATCACCAAATAATTGCCATTGCTGCACCATTTTTATATCCATTTCATCCCTACCTCCAAGGAATCGATGCAAATATGTTTTTATTGCTTCTTGCTGAGTCTCACCAAGCATATCAAAATTCTCATGTTGATACAATCTAAAAAATTCAAGTTCAAGCCAACCATCATAAATCTCCAGATAATCATTCACACCATTATTATCATTATCATCCATAGCATGAGTACCAAGACCGGTGTTAGCAATAGTAGCAATGCTTCCCCCTTTCTTCTGAATTGCTAAGTGCCAGGCCCAACAATGAGGAGAAAGCGTGATTCTTCCTTGTTGAAGCATACTAAAAAAGGAAACATCAAATTGACCATTATTACAACCACCAACTACCGTAACTGGAAGTTTGTTTCTATTTCGTAAAAAGTTCATATATATATTCTTATAAAAATTAAACAATCCAAGGCGGGTCAATGTTGGTGCCCAACCAGAAGCATCTGGTGGAAGATGAATGCCCCATGCACTGATCCCACCATGACCACAAAAATAAGCAAAACCAGCACCATCATTCATGATTTTTCTAATATCTCTGCTTAAAAACTTATTATCTTCGGTTGCAAACAGTTCAACTGGATTGAAATCATCCATGATTTCAGCTGCTTCCTCCATGATTAATACACCTTCATTGATATGTGCCTCATCATCCCAATGATCTCCACTTACAAGAATGATATTTTCAAACCAATCGCTATTCTTTGTTTCTTTTTCATACGTTATGATTTTATCAACGATGGTTGCCACTTCTCGTTTATTTCGACAGGGAAGCCTTCCAAGTGCAATATCTGGATACAAATCCATATCATCAATAATAGTCTCATTGAATTCTGCAAATACATCATTATGATTTGAATTCCATGCTGAAAAATTACCTGTGCTATCATAAATATCAGCATAATATAAATCAGAAATAAAAGAAGGTTCAATGATTTCCTGAGTTCCCGGTCGAATCAATACATGACTATACCGAACTGGAAGATTCCATCGAGTAGATTGTCTATCTCGTCCACCAACAAGAAGGACATAATCAATACCTGATTCTTCGATTTCCTGTTTAATGAAATATTTGATTCCTTCTTGAAGATCACAACCAAGTCGATCTTCCTTTATTTCTTCAACCGTTGTAATCCTCGTGCGAATACCCTGATGATTCTTATGAGTAACCAATCTTTCAAGATTGTTAACAAAATCATCAGGACTAATGATTAATAATTCGTACTCATCAACATCAGTAAGTAATGGCTCGGATGGTTCTTTATAGGTAATCTTAACACTTACATTATCCACAAAATATACTTCATCTAAAACTGGTGAATAGGTCACAGGATAAATCCTAAGAGTAAGAAATGTTTTATGTTCGCCATTTGAAAGGCCTCCACCTGTATGATATGAAACAACACTGGAAGGAAACACATTTTCACTATCATAAATATCTTCACTTTCACCTGTTAGCGTTGAACAAGATCCATAGGCAACATCTTTTGACAATGGAATTGTTTTTGATTCAGAAAATGTAGTTTTTACATCAATGATTTTTGTTCCAAAAGCAAACTCAAACGTGGTAATATTAACTGGAAGAACTGGCCATTGATCATGAATACTGTTAAAATCAGATTCTTCAACATAAACATTCAGATATTCTGTTCCTTCAATGATTTCTGGTTCAGAGAATGTGAACTGTTTTTCAATAATGGGAAACTTAGAATCTTTTACGATTTCTTTCTTTCCATCATCAACTGAAGATATACTCATAACATATGATAGAGATGCTGCTGAGATAATAAAGGTAATAACAAGAATCACTGCCATTATCTTGGTTTGTACCTGATCCATATTCAATTTACCCAATTGTTTAATATAAAAATGAGAATATAAACATTCCGAAAAAGGAAAAACCGCAAAGTGATTTCTCAAAATATGTAAAAGTGAAGAAAAAAGAACAAACAGACTTGGAATGTGTATTCATTCGGTACTTTATACTAAAAAATCATTTTTTATAGAGGAATCTGAACCTGAGGAATCTTATTGTTTATATGAGACGATTCTTTATCCACCTAAAACCATTAATCCTCATAAAACCATTCAATAATCAATTAATTTAACTGATCAAGCACCACACTAAAGAGGGTACTTATATTTCCAAAAGATTCAGACCAGTTTCATCATCAAACACACGCGTTACCTGACCATCAATCAAATCAATGATTGCTTCAAACGTTGCACTCACCACGGCCTTATTCAAATGTCCTCCGAAAGAATGATGACTAGCATCACAAACATTGATATGTAAATGCAAATAAGGCTCTTCGTTCATCATGGTAATATTTCCCATTAATGGCGCAATTTCATAATTACCAGTAAATTTTTCTGAATGATATTTTTTAGTATCTACATCAAAAAGACCAATGGTTACCTTATTTGTTGCTCCAAGTCCCATGATAGATCCTAACGTCACATTATATTCTTTACAAATGTTCAAAAGAGATTTAACAATTTCTTCTCCCTTATCAATCCGGACAATGATCTTATTTCCAATTTTCTTTGTCTTCATCAATGAGACGAATCAACCTAAACGATTAAAAATTTTTGTTTCCTTTATTTTAAAATAAAAAAAAAGAATGAACAATGAATCAACGACTCTATTGACTCACTGAATTATACTATAATTTACTGTTGTGCATAAGGTGTTTGCTGATGAGATTGTTCTAAAGACTCATCCCACCAGTTCTGCTCCCAGGTTTTATTCCACCAGGATTTCAAAGGCAAAACTGCGGTTGTTTTCCATTGACTTTTTTTTGTTTCCATTAGATGATGCCATAGTTCATCCCAATCATTTGCTTCAATCCAAGCCATATAATCCCAATCACCAGGAATACTTGCACCACTTGTGATCCAATCCCATTGAGGAACATGTTCACTGGTCTCATCTAACTTGTTTTCCTTAAATAACATCCAAGCACCATTTGGTTTCTCCCACCACCAGTTACCAGTTTTATAACCATTATGCACCATATGGGTTTTGGTATCTTCAACTTCATCCCATTGCTTAATCGTAGCAATACAATCGTGAATGGTATCCCAATCCTTTGCATCAAACCAGGCGATCACATCATATTCACCAGTTACAACCCAAGTACCGATCATATTCTCCCAGTTATGAAATCGTTTCCATACTTCTTCAGCGGTTCCCTGCCTCGTTTTGATGAATGCATATGCGGATCTATCTTTCCAATTCATCTCTCCTCACTAACACAAAAGTAATGTGTTCACGCTTATAAATATAAGCATATTTTTTTGAAACAAACAGTGAATTAATGATCTAGCAATAAAATCATTAAAAAAATCAAAACATCTTTTACCAAACAAAACGTTATTATTTGGAGTATATTAAATTTCACTCATATTCATAATAGCAATAACTAGATAAACAATTAGTGATTCTAACCCGTGAAAAAAAGAGTTTGTATCATAAAATAACATTCTAGGCGATTTATCATGGAAGAAATATTTCCCTTTGAATCCATTCTTGTCATATCAAGTCTTGCTGTTTTTCTACTCGTAGGTGTAATATTCCGAGCAAAAATTAAATTCCTACAAAAATTTTTAATTCCTGCTTGTCTCATTGGCGGCCTTGTTGCAATGATTCTACGAAACAGCGGCCTCATCATACTTCCTTTGGAAACACTTGAACTCACCGTTTATCACTTATTCAATCTATCATTTATCAGCGTAGGATTGACACCTGCGAGTAAAATACGAAAACATGGTTCAAAAAAAGACAAAATCGCTGGACCTCTTGGCATGGGTTTAATGCAAGGAGTTATTTTTCCCTTACAAGCAATCATTGGAGGATTATTTACTATATTTTTTATTGGAATTGGACTTGATCTCTTCCCAACCTTTGGTTTTCTTACACCGCTAGGGTTTATCGAAGGACCGGGACAAGCCTTATCTATCGGCGAAACATGGCAACAAATCGCGGGATTTACCAATGCAACTGTTGTAGGATTAACATTTGCAGCAATTGGATTCTTTTTTGCATTCTTTGTAGGAGTACCATTAGTTGATTGGGGAATACGAAAAGGATATTCTGATCAAACACCAAAAATCCTTCCAACTGATTTTGTGAAGGGTATAATTTCAAAAAACCAAAAAAAACAAAACGCAGGATTTGAAACCACCCATCCAGCTAATGTAGATGTCTTATCATTTCATTTCGCACTTGTTGGAGTAAGTTATATAGCAACGTATGGACTGGTCAGTCTGTTAACCAGCATTCTTCCATCAGATATCGCAAAAATGCTGTGGGGATTCTTCTTTTTCTTTGGCCTTGTAGTCGCTTTACTTGTTCGCTTATTGATAACTAGATTGGACGTTGATTATTTATTAGATAGAGATGTACAAAAACGAATCACTGGATGGTCTGTTGATTTCTTAATTGTTGCAACTATTGCATCTATTGAACTAGCAATCATATGGAACTACTTGTTACCAATATCTGTTATTTCCTTTGTTACGGGTGTGATTACATTGATAGTGGTCTTTTATCTAGGAAAACGAATGTGGAAGAAATATGCTTTAGAACGAACCGCAGGAATATTTGGCACCGTAACTGGTACGGTTCCTAGTGGGCTTCTTTTGGTAAGAATACTTGATCCTGAATTCAAAACACCTGCTGCAATAGATTTAGGACTAACCTCCATATTTGCTGCACCTTTTGTACTCTCAGGAATGCTATTAGTAAATGCACCAGTATTATGGGGTTGGAGCATGGAACAAACACTACTTGTGTTTGCGGCAATGTTACTGGTCGCTCTTGCATTAATCCGACTTTTTGGATTATGGGGAAAACCACAATTCTAAAAAATAAGACGTTTTGCCAATTCGTTCAATTTTAAATTTCTGCCACAACTCGACAAGGTGCTCCATCAGCATTTTTAATATTTAATGGGAAAATATAACAAAAAAATCGTTGCTGAGATATTTTGTCTAAATTCGTTACATTCTCTACAATTCGGATATTATCCAAGAATAGAAGTTTGTGAAGTGGATATGGATGATTGTCTGGAGTAAATGAATCAATGCCAAGAATGGAAATCTTTTTTTCAATAAGTTTTCGAATGATACTTTCAGATATAACTGGATTATTTTCAAAATACTCTTTTTCATAAATATGGTCACTATAACCTGTAAAAAAGAACACAAAATCACCAGGTTTTACTTTACTTACATCAATGTCTATCGTGGATTGGTTACGAACATCAAAAACTATTGCCTCTCCAATGAAGGATTCAATAAGGTAATCTGAAAGTGTTTTTCCAGATTCAATCATATGCTTTGGAGCATCAATATGAGTGGAAAAATGAGACGTAAAAGTCAACTGTTTTTCATTCCATCCTTTAGTTTCAATCGTTGAAAATTGCTTAATATTAGGAGGCGGATTACCTGGAAATACTGGAATTTCATCATCGATAGGAAGCGTTAGATCAACAAACATAATACTCCATATCCATAATGCTTTTTTAATAGATACGCTTAATAACTCAAATCCAAATCAACCAGCAAAAAACATTAATTTATAAATAATGAATGATAATTACCTTTTTGAAAAAAAACAATTTCATGATATTATCAATTAAAATCTGAGGAGGTAGACTGATGAACAAAAAAACACTAATTGCCCTATGCTCAATACTTTTTTTACTATCAATTGAATGCATTGGATCCATACCATCATATTCTCTATCAACTCAAAAAAATATTGATATTGGACAAAACAAAT
>JAGXLH010000029.1 GCA_018334795.1 Thermoplasmatota archaeon | reverse complement strand
AGGGATAATACGCTGAATTGATACATGAGTTGAGTACTTTCACCTTGGATGATGAGGTGAATGAGGTTTCCAAAGATACTATAGGTGAGAAATCCAACGAGCGTGGTAACAAGGCCAAGGCATATACCCATGAAACCCCAGTTTTTTATCATTGGACTCATGTTACCAAATTTAAGATAAGCAAACAGGGATAAAAGTAGAATAATAAGACCGTATCCTGCATCTCCAAGCATGATTCCAAAGAAGATAATAAAAAAGATCCCCATCATGATGGTTGGATTAAGTTCATTATACTTTGGAATAGCAAATAAGCTAAGTAATGTTTTGAAGGATTCAGCCCATGGGGGTGTGTCTAAATGGGTTGGTGGATTATCTGGATTTGTACTCGGTTTTTTTGATTCAAATATGATATGATCATTAGTGATTTGATTAAGTTGTGATTGTAATTTTTCATTGTTTGATGCAAGAACCCATCCTTGTATAAGAATGGTTTGTTCAGTTGTTGCAAGCTGTGATGGAACTTGTTTTTGAATGTGTTCTAATTGTATTTGTTCACGAGTGGAAAAAAGTTGTGAGAGATGATGGTTTGCTAACTCTTGGAGTGATGAATGGATTTTTTGTTTCTTTTGTTGTGCTTGTTTAATTTGCTGTTGTAATTGTTTTTGTGCTTCTTTTGGCGTAAGTGATAGTTTGGGAAGGGTGACTTCTTGAAGGTGTTCAGCGGTTAATCGTTCTACTGTTTTCATTTGTGTAATGTGACCAACAAGGAGTACTGACCATTCTGGGTTTTTTCCTTTGACTAATGGTTGTGAGTATAGAGTAAGGTATTTTTCTTCTTCGATTGCTTTTTGTAATGCTGGAAGAGTACTTGTTTTTCCGGCTTTGATTATAAGATATTCTGATCTACCCAGATCATCTAGTGAAAATTGAAAAGCGGTAAACCAACTGGTTTGTTTTTGATGTTCTTTGAGCTGGTCTATTTTTTCAGTGATTTGATCGTATTCTTGTTGGGATGTGCGAATGATTGATTCAATTGGTCCGATCACACTTTCTGTGTAGGAATAGAGTTCTTCTAGACTTGTTTGTTCCACGGTTTGTTTTTCAAAAATATCTGGTTTAAGCATTGCTTTGAGACCAGTTTTTTTTTGTTTATGGTTGTTTAAAATGGTTATAAGTGTAGTTAATCTATTTTCATATTCTGATAAAAGAGTTGTTTCTTCATCTGATTTTCCTGGGTTGAGTTGATGGGTTTTTGATTCATTTCTTGAAATATCGATGATTTGCATGAGCCCGTTTTCATGAAGGGATTGTATTACATCATCTAAATAGTGTTGATGAATGATACAAGTTACTTTTCTCATTCGGGCCGGTAAAAGAATAACCTTATTCCCCCTGGGAGAGTTCTTTGATGATCAGTGATACTGCTTCATCTATTTTTTTTGATGCTTGACTCGTGATTTCTTCAATGTGTTGTTCTGATTTTTTTTCAATGTCTTTGATTTCTTTTTTCGCTTCTTTTTCAGCATTCTTAATCATCATTTCGACTTCTTCTTTGGCGTTGTCAGTATGCTTTTGTTGTATGGTTGAAATTTGTTTTTTTGCTGAAGAAACAATAGATTCGGCATCCTGTTCAGCTTCATCAATTATTTTTTTTGCATCCTTTTCTGCTTTTTTGATTAATTGAATGGAATCCACTGGCATCTGTTAACCCTTATCAACAGGGGATATATTAGAGTTTTTATTGAATAAAATTCATATTCCCCAGAATTTTTCTGTTTTTCGTTTAATTTCAAAGATCTTTTCTAGAACTTCTTTCTCATCAAAGGTGAGTACATCAAGGTCACGAAGTTTTTTGGCATCATCCTCAGGAAGATCCGTGTAAAGAATGTCTCCTCCTTTTACTTGACGACCAATAGTTATTCCATCAACAGATACCGCTACTTCAGCTCCTTGCTTTGCTTCATCTACACTTTGATTTTCCTCTTGTATTCCTTTGATTCTACCGATGACTCTTCCATCTTCTCTCATCAGTTTTAAATCAGAATGGATACGTCCTGCAAGAACTCTTACGCCAAATATTGCAGGATTACTTACGCGAAAAATGAATTCTGGGAGGATTTTAATCATTCCTGGATGCATATAGGTTTGTCTTCGTTGTTTTTCGAGTTTATCTTTGGTGACTACATACCATTCATCATATTTTTCCATGATGGTATAGATAACCGGGTCGTTAAACACTGTGACATCTGTTTGTTTGAGTTCTTCTTTTGCTTCTGGAAGTATTTTTATGTTGAATGCAAAAATTACTTTGTTGAATGGATCGGTTGTTGCTGCGGCTTCAGTAATATCTCGTTTTGAAACGTTTCCGATTTCTGCCTTTCTTATTTTTATGCCTTTTTCTTTTGATTCTTTGATTAATGCTTCAAGGCTTCCAATGGTGTCTGCTTTGATTAATAATCCTTCTTCATCGACTTGGATATCGATATGTGTTTGTTTTTTGATTTCTTCAACGATTTCTTCTTGGTTTTCATTACAAACTCGAATTGGTGCACCTGGGATGACATCTTCAAGATTAGGTGATGAAATCTTTATTCCTGCTGCAGCTGAAACTTCTTTTACACTACTGAATCGTTCACGTGGGTCTCTAATTTCATCAAGTGGTTTAGGTTTTAACAATGCTTTAATGGTGGTTACCACTGGATCAGTTTTGGTTCCAATGGCAATGGTATCTGTATTTCTGAGAACTCCATTATATATTATGGTATCAATAGTGGTTCCCATGCCAATTTCTTCTTTAACTTCCAGTATGGTTCCTTTAGCAGGACCAGTTTCAATTTGTAATTGATCTTCAAGGAATCGTTGTGCTAATCCAACAAGGGTCATGAGTAGTTCATTGATTCCTTCCCCGGTTTTTGCTGATATGGGAACGATTCCTATGGTTTTTCTGAAATCTTGGATTTTATAGTAAAGATCTGCTTGTAATCCTTCATCATAAAGGTCCCCGATCAGTTGGTAAAGATTTTCTTCAAAAACATTTTTGATCTTTAATGGTTGTTGATCGATGCGTTGATTAGCTAAAACATCATTTTTTTGCCATCCTGAAATAGAATCGATTTTGTTTGCAGCGATAATAAAGGGGGTCTTGTATTGTTTTAAAATATTTATTGATTCGTAGGTTTGGGGTTTGAATCCTTCAGTAATATCAACGATTAATATTGCAATGTCAGCAAGCGATCCCCCTCGTGATCGAAGAGTGGTAAAAGCATGATGTCCTGGAGTGTCAATGAATAATAGTCCAGGTAATGAAAATGATTTTCCTGTGAGTAGATTGCCACAAACATTTTTTATGGCATCAATGGGAATTTCTGTAGCTCCGATATGTTGGGTGATTGCTCCTGATTCTCGGGATGCAACAGCGGTTCCTCTAATGTAATCGAGTAATGTTGTTTTTCCGTGGTCCACATGACCTAAAACACTTACGATTGGTTGTCTGATGTATTCTTGTGGCATACGCACTCACTCGTGCTTCGGTATAAATAGTCCCTTTTTAACGTTTATTGATTTGGATAAAAAATGTAAAAAAAAGAGTTGTTGTTTATGAGAATTTATTGATGATATGAATATTTATTGCTTGACCGATAACAGAACACACGGTATCCTCCTTTGCTTTTTTGTTCTGCATATTGGGTATTGGTGGTCCAAATATTTCCATTTGCTGCTTGAATGCGGTAGAGCCAATTATTCATCATTTTTGTGTTCCTCCATTTTTGCTAGTGAATGCTGCAAAAAGAATGGATAGTATTTATGTGGCCTATTGAGGGAGGTGAAAGTATTAAAAATGGGGTCTTAGTTTCATCTGTTATGATTCAATTCTCCTAATGCAACTTGTTTAGGAGATTGAACCGGTTTATGATAATATCATGAAGTGAAAGTATTACAATGTGACTTGGTATGACTGAAGAATATTATCCTTGGGGTGGTGATTTCACCGCTGTAAATCCTAATAAATCTGTTGCTGTAGTTCTTCTTAATGTTGATTTTGTTCCAAAGGATACTGTTGCTTTGTATGGTCGGTTGAAAACAGAAAATATTGGGATTGAAAAAATCATTGCAAATGTGATTTCAAATCCGCATATTCGTTTTGTGGTGTTGTGTGGTAATGATATTCGTGGTCATCACTCTGGCAGGTCTTTGTTGTGTCTTCATAAAAATGGGATTAATGAAAATCATCGGGTTATTGATGCCCCTGGTGCGATTCCCTTTATTGAAAATTTGAGTGAAGATGCAGTTAATCGATTTCAGAAGCAAGTAGAAATAGTTGATTTGATTGGTGAAACCGATTCAAGTGTACTACAACGAAAGATTGATACGATTGTTGAAAAGGAAGTTGAATGTTTTGGTGACCCTTTTATTGCGATTCAATTAAAACAATCAGCTTATGAGGATTTTTCGGATAAACGAGCATTGCATTCTAAGATTATTGTGAATTATATGGGTAACGTTAAAAAAAGGGAGTGAAAAAAAATATGTTTTCTTTTACAAAAGATCAGCAGGTTTTTGAATTACAGAATATTTTTTTTGGTGGTCAACCAGGTTTACATCCAACGGTGTTGTTTGGTGGATTGTTTTTCAAAGGTAATCCTGATTTTACGAGTGCTGAAAAAGAGATACAGGCTATGTTAGATGTTTCTGAACGGACTGGTGTTCCGGGTATTCCTGATTTTTTTATTAAGAAGGAAAAAGACATTGATTCTATTTTATCATTTATCAAACGAGTGCTTCCTAAAAATTATCCGTTTTCTGTTGATATCATCGATCCAGTTGTGAAGGTTAAGGTGTTAAAAGCATTGGATGATCATGGATTGTTATCTCGGACTATTTATAATTCATTGCATGTGGGTGTTACAAATGAGGAACAATCGATGCTTACTAAGCATCCACCGGTGATGGCTATTGTGGTTGCGTTTAATCCTAAGGATAAATCTCCGGATGGAAAAGTGGAAGTGCTTGAGAATGGTGCGAATTTGATAGATCAAGGGTTACTTGAATTAGCAAAAACGTGTGGTATCGATCAGGTATTGGTTGATACCGCAGCGTTAGCTCCTGGTGATTATAGTGGTGCAGCGATTGCTGCGCTACCAGTGGTTAAAGAAGAATTTGGTCTTCCGTCTGGTTGTGCGATTCATAATGTAGTTGAGAAATCAACGTGGTTAAAAGACTTTGAACATGCAAAACCCGTGGTTGATCAATCCTCTAATGTGAACGTTTCAGTGTTTGGCGGAGATTTTTTGTTATTTGGTCCGATCGAATATTCATCTACGCTGTTTCCATTGATCGCTTGGGAGGATATGCTTGTTTCTGAGTATACTGAAGGCTATTTTGGAGTGACTCCATGTTCAGGGCATCCTCGGAGGAGATTAATGAGATGAATGTGGAAAAACCAGTGTTGACCGTGGTTGGATCGTATCCAGCTGAAGTTGATCGGTTGCAGATGATGGAATCGTATTTTCAACGGTTGCAATTACCAAGTTGGCAGCCAGTTATTCGTCAAGCAGTAAAAAGAATGGTTGGTGCTGGAGTCGGTCTTGTTTCTGATGGGCAGACTCGTGATCCATTTATGACTATTTTTACTCGTGGTTTTGGTGGGTGTCAGGTGCGTGAACGAACTGAAGTTGTTGAACCAGTTGAGTTTGTTGAACCGGTTACCCTTTCGGATTTAGAGTTTGTTCGCTCAGTTCTTCCGAAGGATAAAAAATTACTTGGTCTTGTTGTTGGTCCGCATACGTTGAGTCAGTCGGTGGTTGATAACGTGTATGATGATGAAAAAGAGTTAGCATTCGCGTTTGCTGAAGCGTTACGTCAGGAAGCAGAGTCAATTGAACCCGTGGTGGATATGATCAGTGTTGATGAACCGTTTTACGCAAATGGTTTTCCAGCGTATGCAAATGAATTAATCGAGCATGTGGTATCAAATGTGAGTTGTCCAACTAGGCTTCATGCTTGTGGTGATGTCACTGATATCGTACCATCATTGCTTGATCTTCCGGTGGATGTGTTAAGTCATGAGTTTGCAGCGTCTCCAGGTCTTTTTGATGTGTTTTCTGAACACTTTGATGAGAGTAAACAGATTTGTTTGGGAAGTGTTCGATCGGATCAGGATCGGGTGGAATCTGTTGATGAGATCGTTTCTCATATCCAGCGTGGGATTGAGGTGTTTGGTAATCGACTTTCTCAGATTGCTCCAGATTGCGGATTACGTTTGCTTCCTGAATCTGTTGCATTTGAAAAGTTAACTCATTTATATGATGCTATTGAGGTTGTTTATAATGAATGAAAATGAAAAAACGCCATCTATTCCAGTGATTGCTGCAAAAAAAACCAAGGAAAAGGATATTGTTCTTGATAAAAAAGGTTTTTTTGTGATTGAACTCATTGATAATCAGATTCAAGTTGAGTTTTATCATAATGTGATTAAGAATCAGCGGATTGTTTCTGGAAAACTTACTAAAATGTTTACGGGTACTTCTGCTGCAGCGCTTTCAGATACTATTGCGCAACATATTCCAGGTCTTCGATCAGATCATTTATTGTATCTTGGAAGGGAGTTAATGCGTGCTGAACTTGCATTAAAAAATGGTGAAGATTATGAACAAGATGGTTGTTAGATCTAACAAATAAAAGAAAAATTATTATTGGTAGTATGTGACATGTTGTCTTTGACAGTTGACACCCATTTTTTGGGTTTTTTAAAAAAGAGAATCGAGTAAAATAATGAAGGTTGAATAATTATACTTGTGTAATCACTGCTTTTCCATTTGCATGAAACTCTTTTTTTCCATTCTGTTGTTTTATATCTAAATATGAAAACTCAACAGTATCGCCTTTATTGAAATCTTGTAAGTTTTTCACTTGACTATCCCATACAGTGACAAGTTGTATTCCTTTCTTGGTTTTAAGATGGACTTTGCTTACGAATCCATAGGTTTCATCTTTTCTGAAAAACACATTAGTTGGAGAAATTGAAAGTATGGTTCCTTGTAACGTGAATGAATCCTTCTGATCAATTTGTTTTTGTTTATGGTTTTCAATCAATACATGATCCGTATCATTTTTTTCTTCAATGGATAGTGTACTCCACCGGCCAACATGAAGTTCAACACCATTTCTTCCTTGTTTGGTATATCCATTAATGATTTTAAGTTTCATATGCTCCTTGATCTCACCGTGTTCAACTCGATTGGCATCATCATTCCATAAAACAATTGGAAGTGATCCTGTATCATCAGTCATTATCAAATTAACTACTTTTCCTTGTCGACCATTTTTGCGAGTGAATACATGTGGTGGTTGAATAGAGGAAATGATGCCTTGAACCGTTGCTTCTTGACCTGGGTGAACATCAGATAATTGAACGATATTAGCCGTATTACAACCGAGTTTATCCACTAGTAAAAAAGCAGCTGCATCATCATCAATGAGATCGCCATAATCTTGTTTTATTTGAAGAATGTTTTCTTCATATTCTTCTTTTGATTGTTTTTCTTTAATGAGTACGTAAAGTTCATTTTTTGTGTGCTGTTTTTTCGTCGACATAGGTTTTCACAAAAACAATTTTGTTTTTTTTTGATTAAAAAAACCATGAATGCTAAAGAAAATCATGGCAGTAGTTATGATTCTTTAGGTGAATTAGTTGGTTTGGTTTGTTGGATGACTTTTTCAGCGAGAAACGATCGAATATCTTCTGGTTTAGTCATATCAAGTCCAAAGTATTCTGGGAAACGCCGGGTTAACGTGATAAGTTCTGTGTTTCGATGTTTCTTGGTATGAATCAAATGCATTTCAGAGAGTTGATCCACATGATCATAGATTTTATCTCCTGCCATCCGGCGAAGATTTGATTGTTTCACAGGTTGATGAAACGCGATTAATGCTAAGGTGCGAAGTACGTTATCCTCGATTTCAGGTTGGGTGATCATCACCGATGGTTCAGTGTATTCAGTTTTTAGTTGCATTACATATTTTCTTCCAGCTTTGACAATGGCCATGGAAGTATCGTTATCATTTTCATAATCGGTCATAAGTTCCTTGAGTGCTTTTCGTACTGTTTTCCTAGATAACCCTGTTGCTTCAACGAGTTCATTGATACTAATGGGGTGTCCAGCTGAAAACAACACGGATTCAACTAGTTTTTTAGATTTTGTGGTCACCAAAGCACCATCCTACGATTAGGTATATGGTAATGTTTTGATAAATATCTTTCCATACGGGAATTGTTTTTGATACACCCGAATCTTATTATCATACGCAAGGAATAAAACACTGATAATAGTTTTGATCAATTCTTCACGACTACCATCAGCACAAAGATCAGTAATTAAGATTTGTGAGTGCTCGCATTGTTTGATTTTCTCCCAGATCTCTACAATGTCCTCTTCTAAGTTATCTTCATGAGCCGTACCTTTCATTCGTTTCCGGGATGCATCCTTTAATCGTTTTCGTTCCTCTCGTCGTCGTTGCTCCATGATCTGATGGGTTTCAGCTTCTTTTCGAGCAAAATCAAATGCATCAAGCAGCTCAATAAGAGTTACCTTCCGGCTGCTTTCCCGGCGAACCGGTTCTTCAATGGGTGGATCAGGAACGGTCATTAACAAGTTTGTATATGTGTACTCATCATCTGCTGAAAGCCACATATCCGTTGAAAAATCATCCCAGCTGAAATCAGGTTCATCATCTAAATCTGGTTCCTGTAAGTTAATCACTACATTATCACTTTGCAAGCGTAAAATCTTCCATGCCATATGAATGATTCTTCCAGCAGTGATCAAATCTATGTTTTCATCTTTAGCTCGTTTAAGATACATCGTTGAGAATTGTACGAGATCAATATCCCACGGATCAAAATGAGCTTGCATCACCAGTTCAAAAGCAATTGCGATAGATCGATCTATAGGATCATGAATACCAATGATGTTTCCTTGATTGGTTTGTTGTAATAATTCAACGTACTCATTAATCCGGGCTGCATCATCAGAGTCATCAATAAGGGATTTATGAAAGAGTAAATGATTAATGACCTGGTTATCAACTGACAGATTAGTTTGGTTTATCTGCATGTTTTTATGCTCCAGCAATAGCTAGTTCTCCTTTAGGTCCAACAGAGTTGGGATCAACGTTTCCAATCATATCTGAAATACCGGTATCTTGCATGGTAACTCCATATACGTGATCAGCTTCTTTAAGAGCGATTTTTCGTAATGAAACCATGATGAATTGTGAATCTAATGCATTTTGTTTTACCATTCGACTGACGTTTTCTGCATTTACTCCATCTAGAAACATATCTACTTCATCAAGCACATAAAATGGACTTGGATCATAATGTTGAATCGCAAAAATAAAAGCTAGTGAAGCAATACTTTTTTCTCCACCAGATAGCGCTGAAAGAAGTAATACTTTTTTTCCACGAGGCCGGGCTTTAATAGTTAATCCCGAATCAAATAAGTTATCTGGATTATCAAGCTTTAATTCTGCTTCTCCTCCTTCTGAAAGTTCAGGGTAGATCTCTTTTAAGTTCTTATTGATTTCATGATAGACTTTATAGAATTTTTCTTCTTTTTTCTTTGTGATCTCATCAACAAGATCAATTAATTTATATCGTTGTTCTTGTAAATGAGTGATATCTTCATCCAGTTTTTGTTTCCGATTCAGTTGATGATCATATTCTTCTAAGGCACGCATATTTACTGGTTCAAGTTCCCGCATGTTTTCTTCAACGAGTTGAATACTGTGCTTTAATGAATCAACGGGTGGAAGATTATTGGTATCAACTGTAACATCATAGACTTCAAGTTGATCATTAATTTCTTTCAATGCGTCTTCAAGGGTAGGTAATCGATATTTGGCTCGTGAAACAAGATCATAGTATGATTCTACTCGAGTTGTGATTTTATCAAGTTGATGTTCTAAATCCACGGTATCTTTGTAAATGGTATCTCTTTTTGTGGTGAACCCTTTGATTTTATCACTCATTTGCTCTTGGACTTGCTGAAGCGTTTGAATTTGTTCGGTGAACTCTTCTCGTTTTTTTGTAAGATCCGTTCGATCAGTTTGATGTTGTTTGATCTCATCTTTGATCTCTGTGATTTTTTCACTTCGTTCTTGTTGTTGCTGTTCAAGTAGTTCTTTTTGTTTCGTAATTCCCTGTAAATCCGCGTTCAATGAGAATTTATTGTCTTTTAATTCAGCAATCGTATTTTCAAGATCTCTAGCCTCTTGTGCATCTTCTTTTGATGTTTTTGAAAGTAGTCTTTTACCTTTTTGTTGTTTTTGTTCATCAAGTGATTCAAGGGTTTTTTGAAGCGCAGTGATTTTATCAGTTAATTTATTTTTTTCCTGAGTTAATGCTTCGTATTCATCTTGTTTTCCTTGGAGTTGATTACTTACTTTTTCTTTTTTTGTTTGAAATGTTTTCTTTCGAACGCTGATATCTTGAAGTTCATGTTCTGAAACACTTGCAGGATCCATAGTGCCAAGTTCATTTTCAATATCCGTGATTTCTTGTTTTAACTGTTGAATATGTTGCTGTAATTGTTCTTGATGTGTTAACGCATTACGAAGTTCATTACTTACTTCATCAAGTTTCGTACGATCAGCTTCTCCAAAGGCAATCTGTGTTTTGGGTTTGCTTCCTCCTTTCATCGCGCCACTTGCTTCGATAAGGCTTCCTTGAAGATCAACGAGACGCACGCCACCCATCATCCTTCGGGCATCTTTCAAACTATCAACAACAATGGTATCCCCAAAAACATACCAGAAAGCTCCTCGGTATTCATCTTGGAAATTAATTAAATCAATAGCAAATCCGTGTGCATGTTCATCTTTCACGGTCATCAATGCTTTTCCACGGGGTTTACCCGCAATCATTTTGTTTAATGGTAAAAATGTTGCTCGCCCAAGATGTCTTTTTTGTAAATAGTGTATTGCTTTTGCTGCTGCTTGATCATCTTCAACGATGATACTTTGCATCCTGCCTCCTGCAGCAATAGCCATTGCTGTTTTGTACGCGGGTTCAACTTGAGCAAGTTCAGCTATAGTGCCATGAATTCCTTGTAATTGTTTTGTATCTCGAGCATTAAGAATTTGATTAACAGCTCGATTATATTTTTGATGTACTGAAGAAATCGCTTCGTATTCCGCTTCAAGTTTTGCTTTTTGTTGTTGTAATAAGCGAATTTGATTGTCTACATCATTGAGTTGTTCAGTCAGTTCTGCTTGTTGTTTTTTCTTTTCAAACAAATTTTGTTCTAGTTTCTTTCGTTGTTTTCGTTGTTCGCCATGGGCTTTTTTTCTTTCGGATAATTGCCATTGAATATCTTTTAATTCGAATTCGTATGTAGTTTTTGTTTCTTGTAAATCAGCTATTGTTTCATCTAGTGAGTTCAGTTGTTCGGTGAGTCGTTGTAATGATAATTTTTTTTCATGAAGATCATTTGTTGTGTTTTCAAATGTTTCTCGAAGTTCAGCGATTTCTTTAGATAGATCAATTGATTGATCATCTGATTGGGCAATGCGATCTTTTAATTCTTTATACGCGGTTTCTTTTTCAGTGATTTGTTGAGTTAACTCTTCGATTTTTTCAGTTATGTTCTCATGATTTTGTTCTGTTTCAGAAAGATCAGTAGTGATTTGATCTAATCGTTGTTCCTGGGTTTTTAAATCTTCTTTTAAATCATGAATTTCATCTTTTGCATAATTAATTCGTTCAACGGTCTTAATTTCTTCTTCTCTTAGTGAATCTATTTGTTTTTTGATGTCATTGACTTCTTCGCCACCAACATCAGCAATATGATTTTCGATTTCTTTGAGTTCTTTTTGTTTTTCTTTTAATTGTGTTTTAATAATGTTTGATTTTTCTGTTAGCGTGTTTTGTTCTTCTTTGTACGAAGTGATTTGTTGGTTGATTTCTGCGATTTGTTGGTTGATTTCGATTTTCTTTTTTTCAGCGAGTTTAGCCTTGTTTTCTTCAAGTTTTTCTTGAAGTTCTTTGTATCGGTATGCTTCATCCCGGTCATTTTTGAGTTGTTTGAGTTGTGCATCTATTTCTCTAAGAATGATTTGAATACGATCCATGTTGGTATCGGTTTCTTCTTTTTCGTTTTCGGCTTTTTTGATGTCATTATCAAAATGACTGATACCTGCGATTTCATCAATGATTCGACGACGATCTACATTTCCCATTTCAATAATTGAGGTGACATCGCCTTGTTTCACAATATTGTATCCATCCCCTGAGATTTGAGCATGCAGAAGAATTTCCATGAATTCTGAATAAGAAGAGGATTTTTCATTAATATAATAATATGTGTAATAATTAGTAGGGTTGTCTTTTAATGGTGCCCGTTTGATCATTCGGGTGAAAAGGACTTCATTACTGTTTACTGGGAGTTTTCGTTGTTTATTGTCAAATACTAGGCTTACTTTACAGTGTTTCGCTGGATTTTTTCGTTTTTTGCCTCCATTAAAAATGAGATCGGTAAGTCGGTCGGCTCGCATGGTTTTGGAGCTTTTTGGACCGAGAACAAATAAAATTGCATCTGCAATATTACTTTTTCCAGATCCATTTGGACCAGTGATTGCGGTGAATCCTGGAAAAAAGGGAACAGTTAGCTTCTTCCCAAAAGATTTAAAGTTTTCCATTCGTACTTCTTTTAGATACAGGTCCATCCCACCCGTTTATTACGTTGAGGCACTGTTTTTTGTTTTTGTGCGCACATCCCAAGTATCCTACATCTTCTGAGAGTATAAAAAAATATCGATAAATAGGGATATGATTTTGGATAAAAAGATGTGATGCATTTTAATTATTTTTTCGTTTTTTTTGAAAACGAAGAAAAAATTAGTTGTTTTTGATTATGTATTATAGCTTCCTATAAGGAATCCAAAGCTGTAATGGCGTTTGGTTTCTTTAATGGGTAGTTTGGTTTGAATGGTTCGTTGTTTATTTGGTTTCTTTATTTTTTGTTTCATGGGTGTTTCAATGAGTATTTTTGTCTTGTTTTTTTATTTAAATGAGCGGTGATATTTTGTCATTTTTGACGTTTTGAATAAAAATTGGTTGTATAATCATAATTTATTTTGATTTTTTTGATATTTTCTAGGGAGAAAGTAGATAAAAAGGAAAATATTATAATAAACTTTAAATAATAGTTATTACAATATGGCCTTTAAAGAATGGGGAACAAAAATATTTTTTTATCCATCTTTCCTCACCATCCCATCCACCCTTCCCCATTCTTACATGATCACTTTTTTTTTGAATGGTACTTTTTAATCATAGAATAATTCCTAAAATATGCAGATTTTGTGCTAATATACGTTGAATATCATTAAAAAAACAAAAAGTTTAAATTTTTTGAGACCTTATGTTTACTATGGTTGTGGGGGTTGTATAATCAATGAAAGATAAACATTTGGACCAATGGAAAGAAATTATAGAACAAACTGAGGATCTAGTAAGTGAATGGAAAGATGACAAAGAGGGATCTCCTTATTTCAATCAGATTTGTAAATCATGGGAAAATTTTATTGAGAAACAGAAGGATGAATATGATTATCACCTAAGACGGGTTGGATCATCCGATAAAGAACATAAATTAAGATAATCTCATAATTTTTTTGTAATATAAACCATATATTTTTTATTGATGATTTCTATTTTTCATGTTGAAAATAGGATTGAAGCCAATATGAATCGTGATCAAGTGAAAGTTAAATCTGATGAATTATTTGATTTTACGAAACAAACACTTATCCATGCGGGGTTATCTAAAAAGGATGCAAGCATTACATCTAAGGTGCTTCTCACCGCGGATAAACGAGGGATTGCTTCTCACGGTGTTGCTCGATTAAATCGATATCTAACAGCCATAGATAACGGAGTAATCATTCCTAATGCATCTATAGAATTGATAAAGGAAACACCAGTTTCCATGGTAATAGATGGTCATGGCGGGATGGGAGCTGTTGTTTCGTATAAGACCATGCAAAAATGTATTGAAAAAGCAAAAAAGAATTATATGTGTTTTGCAAGTGTGAGAAATTCAAATCATTATGGAATCGCAGGGTTTTATTCACTAATGGCATTAAGGGAGAATCTTATTGGGTTTTCAGCAACTAATTCCGCTCCATTAGTCGTTCCAACATTTGCTAAGGATGCAGTGATTGGGACTAATCCAATTTCTATTGGTTTTCCTGGAAAAAATGCTCCTTTTTTATTAGATATGGCCACCTCAACGGTTCCACGGGGAAAGTTAGAGGTGTATGCACGAGATGAAAAAGAGATTCCATTGGTTTGGGCAACTGACAAACATGGCGTTCCTACAAAAGATGCTCCTAAGGTGTTAGAAAATGTTCTATATCGAAAGGGTGGTGGGTTGTTACCATTAGGTGGAAGTGAAGAGAAAACAGGTGGACATAAAGGATATGGGTTATCGGTGATGGTTGATTTGTTAACTGGTGGGTTGTCTGGTGGTGCGATGGCAACAGAGGTGTATGGGAGAAAGAATCATCCATCTGGTGTGTGTCATTTTTTTGGGGTGATTCATCCGGATGCGTTTTGTGGATTGAAATCAGTTGAAACGCAGGTTGAAATGATGATATCTTTGTTAAAGGGTCTATCTCCGTCAAAAGGTAATCATCAGGTTTTTGTTGCGGGAGAAAAAGAATTTATTGCAGAAAAAAAATGTGAAAAAGAAGTGTTGTTGCAACGGAAAGTTTTTGAAACATTACAAAAGATAGGATCTAAAAATGGGTTATGCTTGCAATCTAGTGATAGTGAAAAGAACTAGTAATGCGTTCGTTTTAGTGTGTTTTCTAACGTTAGTTAGACTTTGACGATATCATTAAGAATACTACTTAATTTTTGTATAAATTGTTCATCAAACATATATTCTTCCATGTAAAAACCCTGCCCTACTGATTTATTTATTTGATATTATTTAAATATTTCTGAAACATTGATCATGAAAAATAACTTAGGTTATATATAATAATTTTTAATTAAAAAAATAGATGATAAAAAGCATGATGCCTAGGCTTGGGAGCATGTTTAACACCGAAATCTTTTTTATCTTCAAAATATCAATTCCAAGGCCCACTAAAAGAACTCCACCAATAGCAGATAACTCAGTAATCAGCAGGGTTGATAATGATTCTTCCACGATTGATGCAATTACTGTAATGCCTCCTTGGTAGAGGAGAAGGGGAATTGCTGAAAAAATAACTCCGGCTCCCATGGTTGCTGCTAATGCAATTGACGAGAAACCATCAAGAACAGATTTTGAGAATAATAATGTCGGAGACATTCCTAGCCCTTCCTCAATTGCTCCAAGGATGGTTAATGATCCCATACAATATAAGAGAAAAGCCGTGATAAATCCTTCAGAAAACCGATTATTTTTTGATCCGGTTTTCTTTTTTAAAAACTCGCCAACAGAGACGATCAAATTATCTAAATGAAGTATTGAGCCCAGGATAGATCCAATTACCAGACTGAGTACCATTGCTAAAAAATGAGTGGTTTTAATCGCCATCGTAATCCCTAATACTATGGTGAATAATCCAATTGCCTGAAAGGTGGTTTCAACGATATATTTTGGAAGTCTTTTATGAATGATAAGGCCGAGTATGCCACCAATGACCACAGCTAGTGCATTAACGATAGATCCAATC